>NZ_JBISWJ010000102.1:0-18216 GCF_044462225.1 Kocuria kalidii
CGCTCCCAGCGCTGCTGACCCCACTTCTTCCCGATGGCGCCCTGGAGCCGCACCAGCTTCGCCCCCGTGGCGGGACTCCAGTAGATCGAGGTCCCACCCGAGTACGTCTGCCGGCACCCGTCCCCGACCATCCCGCACACCTCGTCGTTGACCGGAGCACCCAGTCCATCCGCCCCGCCGGCCGCGCTCCACCGCTGGCCCACCTCGCCCCCGGTGTGGACGTAGTGGGCGCCGTGGGCCGCGGTCCAGAGGACCGGCCCGTTCTCGTGCGGCCACTCCCAGCCGCCCGCCCACGGGCGCATTCCGCCGGTCGGCCCACCCGTGCGCGCGGACTCCCGGGCGGCGACCGCCTCGAGGGCCTCCCGGACCTCCGTGGGGACCTCGGTTGCGTCCTCCGGTGCCGCCGTCACGGCATCCTGCTCGTCGGCCTCCGGTGCGATCGGCAGCTCCTCGGCGGACTCCGGTCCCGGGGCACGGTCCTCCGCCGGCTCGGCACCGGACGTCGGCCCGTCCGAGACCGTGGGCTCCGCCGATCTCGTCGGTTCCTCCGAGGTCGTGGTGTCGGCAGAGGTGGCCGGGTCGGCGGAGACCGCCGGGGACGCCTCGCCCACGGGCTCCGGGGTCACCGTGAGCAGGGCGCGGGCCTCGGCGCCCGTGGCGCCCACCACGGTGTAGGCCACCTGCACCGACGGGGCGTCGTCCGGCAGGTCCGGAGCGGGCGTCAGGACGAGGACCGGGTGCCCGGGGACGTCGCGGCCCTCGGGGAGGGACCCGGTGTCCGCTGCCGAGGACACCACGCGCAGGGAGCCGAGGTCCGTGCGCAGCTCGTCGACGAGCTCGTCACCGGTCTCGTCGGCCGCGGGGTCCACGAGCAGGAGCCGGACCGCCGTGGGCTCCTCGAGCCGGTCGTTGGCCAGCACGTCGACGAGCGCGGTCGTCCCGGTCGGTGCGGTGAACGCGTCGTCCACCGGATCGGGCCGCGCGGTCGGTGCGGTGAACGCGTCGTCCACCGGATCGGGCCGCGCGGTCCCCGCGACGGTCGCCGCCGCGGCGTCGGGAGTCGTCGTCGGAGCGGCCGAGACGCCGGGCGCGGGAGCGGGCGGCGTGGCGGACGCCCCCGGGGCACCGGCGAGGACGACCGCGAAGCAGGCCGCGAACGCGGTGGGGAGGCGCAGAGCTGAGATCTTCATGGGGGTCCCTTGCTGGGCGTTCAGTCGGTGAACTCGACGTAGTGGTCGGGGTCGGTGTTGTCGAAGACGCGGACGGCCAGGTCCGCGTCGTGCGCCGCGGAGAAGGCGACCTCGAGGGAGGCGCTCTCTCCCGGGGCGACGACCGGGAAGGTCTCCATCGGCACGCCCAGCGAGTCGTCGAACGCGGGGGTCGCCGGCTCCTCGCCGACCACGGCGACCGGGAAGGACCACGGCACGGCGTCGACCGGGGCGGTGCCGGTGTTGGTGAGGGTCAGCGTGAACACCTGCACGTCCGTGCCGGGAGCGGCACGGACGGACCGCTCACCCGTGGTGCCGGGGCGGGGGCCGTCCACGACGGCCTCGAGGGAGTCGTCGAGGCGCTGGGCCGAGCCGAACGTCGCCGCGGCGTCCCGGGTGGAGGTGTCGTCGTACGGGGCCACGTCGTTGCCCGGAGGGAGTGCACTGTCCCGGGGCGCCTCGGGCGCGGGGGCGCCGCTCCCCTCGGCCGTCGGCCCGGTGCCGGCCGAGGAGGCGGCGGCGGTGGCGGTGGCGGTTGCAGTGGCGGTGGCGGCACCGGTCCCCGGGTCCTGGGCGCACCCCGCCAGGGCGACGACGAGCAGCGCCGCGCAGACGGTCCCGAACCGGCGGGCGGGCGGTGGGGGGAACGGATCTGTCATGAAAGGACTCCTCGACACGGTCCTGGAGGGACCGACCGGCACCGCGCCGCCTCCGGATGAGCGGTGGCGCGGTGCCGGTCGTTGGAAGTGACGGTACACCCGGTATTTGCATTAGTGACTTGCGTGACACCGTGTGGCGCGCCGTGTCCCGGCCGGGGCGATACTGGGCGTCATGGAGCGGACGGTGCGGGTGGACGAGCACTACGAGCTGTGGGTGGAGGAGACAGGAAGTCCCGAGGGCTCGCTCGTGCTCCTGGTGATGGGGGCCAACGCCTCCGGCGCGACGTGGCCGGACCAGCTCGTGGCCCGGCTGGGGGTCCGGCACCGCGTGGTGCGCTACGACCACCGCGACACCGGCCGGTCGACCCGCGCCTTCGCCGAGCACCCCTACGCGATCCGCGACCTCGCGCAGGACGCGGTCACGGTCCTGGACGCCCTCGGCGCAGGCCGGGCGCACGTGCTGGGCATGTCGATGGGCGGCACGCTCGTCCAGCTCCTCCTCCTCGACCACCCCGACCGGCTGCTCAGCGCCACGGTGCTGGCGACGGCCGCGCTCGGAAGCGGGCCGGCGGACCCGTCCGGTGCCGGCGCCCCGGACCTTCCCGGCCCCGATCCGCGCCTGCTGGAGCTGTGGCAGCACCTCACCGATCCACGTGGCCCCGAGGAGGAGATCGCGTGGCGCGTCGAGCACTGGCGGGTCCTCCACGGTGACGTGCTGCCGTTCGACGCGGACGAGTTCCGACGGCTGGAGGAGCGCGTCGTCGCGCACTCCGGAACGGCCGAGAACCCGGCGGCCCATGCCCTCGCGGACCAGTCCGGTCTGGACCGCGCCCGGGAACTGGCCGGCGTCACGGTGCCCGTGCTGGTCGTCGAGGCCCCCGAGGACCCGGTGAACCCGCCGCCGCACGCACAGCACCTCGCGTCGGTGCTCGGCGGTGCCCGCCTGGTCACGATCCCCGGCCTCGGCCACGCACTGCCGGCAAGGGTGCTCGAGCCCCTGGCCGACGCCGTCCTCGAGCACACGTCGGCGGTCGACGGAGGCCACTCCGGCTGAGGCCCCGCACAGGGAAGCGCCCCGTCCCCCACGGGACGGGGCGCTCGGCCCTCGTTCGGAGCCCTGTGCTGCGGACGGCTGCCGCGACCCCCGGTCGTCAGCAGCTCGTGGACGTCAGGACACCGGTGCCACGGCCCGGTGCCGGCGGCCGTCGTCCTGGTGCCCGCGCCGGGCGGGCCCGGGCCCGCCCGGCCTGCTCACTCAGTGGCCGCGGTGCTCGGCGTACCGCTTCTTGCCGTCCCGCTCGTCGTCCTCGTCGTCGTCCTTGTCGTCGTCGTCCTTGTCATCGTCCTTGTCGTCGTCGTCCTTGTCATCGTCCTTGTCGTCGTCGTCCCACCACTTGTCGTGGTCGTGGTGGTGCTTCCAGCCGTACTCGTCGTGGTGCCTCCACTTGCCGTCGTCCTCGTCGTCGTCCTCGTCGAAGTCGTGCCAGAACCACACGCCCTTGTGGAGGTACCACTTCCCGTCGTCCTCGTCGTACTCGTCCTCGCAGTACTCGTCGTAGGCCCACCAGCTCCGGTAGACCTTGTCGTCCTCCTCGCAGTAGACCCTGTGGTTGTTGCTGTCGCCGTTCTTCTCGTGGTCGTGTCCACCGCCGTGCGCCGCCGCCGGTCCGGCGAGCGATCCACCGAGAAGGACGGTCGCGACGGCCGTGCTGGCAAGGGTTTTCCGCAGAGTGCTCATTGTTGCTCCCGTGAAATGGGCATGGCATCAAGGTCGTCATGCGTGTCGAATGACCAGGGACCGGGACAAGCGGCCCCACCTGGGAATCAGGTAGGAACACGGTAGGAGCGGCCCGAGACACGGTTCAAGCCCCGGACCGGGGACTCCGTCATCACAGTTCTGTCTCGTCGGCCCACCGACGCGGCGGGACGAGCCCGCGGTCCGCCGGAGCGACCCGTTTCCGATCGGAACCCCGGCGGGCGTCGGGAGCAGGACCGGGGAAACCCTGCGACGACGGGGATCGTTCAGGGATCAGTTCCCGAAGGCACACACTGGTCGGGAACACGGTCGATGAAACCGCCCATTCACGTCGCAGCGAGGAACCGGCAGGCGCATGCTGCCCGTCGCGAGCTCTCGGCGACACATGACGTCACGGATGGTCGCGACCGCAACGGCACGGAGCGGTGGAGCCCCCTACCGGATTCGAACCGGTGACCCCCTGTTTACAAGACAGGTGCTCTGGCCAGCTGAGCTAAGGAGGCGGAGCCGACCCCGGTCACCCTGGCAGGTGCGGCCCGGGCGGCCGGTCACCCAGGATATCGGACGCGTCTCGGGACCCCTAAATCCCGTGCGCACCGGGAGGGCCCGCACCGCGCGACGGCGCCGCACCCCGGGGAGGGGACGCGGCGCCGTCGCGGCACTGCGGAACGGCGACCTACTCCTTGGCCTCGACGGCCGCGTCCAGGGCGTCCTGGAAGGGCTCGTTGCCGAGCCGCTCGCCGTCGATGAACACCGTCGGGGTGCCGGACACGCCGTTGGCCAGGGACTCCTGCGAGACCACGTTGACCATGGGCCGCCACGTGTTCTCCTCGAGCGCCGTCGCGATGTCGGCGCCGTGCGAGGCCGCGATCTCCACCAGCTGCTCGTCGTCCAGGCCACCGGTGCCCTGGTGGGAGAAGACCTCCTCGACGAAGGCGCGGTACTCCTCGGCGGACGCCTGGTTGCCCACCTCGTAGGCGGCGGCCGCGGCCCGGGAGGAGTACTGCGTCGGCGTCGCCCGGTCGAGGAAGTTCAGGTTGCGGTACTCGAGGACGATGTCCCCGGAGGTCACGGCCTCCTCGAGCGCGTCCGCGTTCTCGGCCTCGAAGTCGGCGCAGTGCACGCACTCGAAGTCCTGGAAGATCACGACCTGGACGGGCTCGTCGTCGCGGGACGCCTCGACGCCCGGCGGGACGGCGGACGCGTCCGGGGTCTCCGGGGCCTCGGGGACCTCGCCGAGATCGCGCTCCTGGACCTCGGACTCGCCCGTGCGGATGCCGTCGGCCGTCAGCACCGTGCCGCCCCACTGGTTGGCGCTGGCGGGCACGGGCCCGGCCTCGGGGATCTGCTGGGCACGGTTCTGCGCGACGACGATGCCGATCACCGCGACGATCACGAGGACCAGGGCGAGGATGCCGAACTGCAGGAGCCGGCGGGAACGCTTGTCCTGCCGTGCGTGCTGGTCCGCGACCTGCCGCGCCCGCTCACGGGCGGCGTCGCGGTTCCGGGGGTCGGGGGTCGTGCTGCTGCTGGAAGCCATGGGTCCTCTTCGGATGATCCTGGGGGGCGGATGCGGACGTGTCGTCGCCCAGATTATCGGACCCCCTCCCGGGCCGCCGACTCAGGAGATCACCAGGCGGAACCATGAGCACACTGACGAATAGACTGCTGGCAGGACGACGACGACCCATCGGAAGGACTCCTCGTGAGTGCAGAGCAGACCCCCACCGCCGCATCGGCCGATCCGGAGCAGGCGCCGGGGACGGACGTGCCCCGGGAGACCGGCTACGACTTCGTGGTCGTCTCCAACCGCCTGCCCGTCGAGCGCGTCGTCGAGGACGGGGAGTCCTCCTGGCGCCGCTCCCCCGGAGGCCTCGTGGCCGCCCTGTCCCCCGTCATGGCCCGCAACGCCGGCGCGTGGGTGGGCTGGCACGGCGCCGCGGACGAGACGCTCGAACGGTTCGACCACGACGTGTTCCACCTGGCGCCGGTCCCGCTGTCCACCGGGGAGGTCGAGGCGTACTACGAGGGCTTCTCCAACGCGACCCTGTGGCCCCTCTACCACGACGTCATCGCGCCGCCGGAGTTCCACCGCACGTGGTGGAACTCCTACCGGCGGGTCAACCGCCGTTTCGCGGAGCGCACCGCCGAGATCGCCGCGGAGAACGCCACCGTGTGGGTGCAGGACTACCAGCTGCAGCTGGTCCCCAGGCTGCTCCGGGATCTGCGGCCGGACCTCACGATCGGGTTCTTCAACCACATCCCGTTCCCTCCCCTGGAGATCTTCGCGCAGCTGCCCTGGCGGCGGGCCGTCCTCGACGGCCTCTCGGGCGCGGACCTCATCGGCTTCCAGCGCCCCGGCGACGCGCAGAACTTCCAGCGCTGCATGCGGCGGTTCCTGGACGTGCCGTTCAGGAACGGCGAGGCCCGCATCGGCGACGACGACACCGCGTGGACCGTCCACGCGAAGTCCTACCCCATCTCCATCGACGCCGAGGCGATCCAGGAGCTGGCCTCCCGACCCGAGATCAAGGAGCGTGCGCGGGAGATCCGGCACGAGCTCGGCGACCCCGAGACGGTGTTCCTGGGGGTCGACCGCCTCGACTACACCAAGGGCATCCTGCACCGCATCAAGGCCTACGGGGAGCTGCTGCAGGACGAGAAGCTGACCGTGGGGCCGTCGGTGCTGGTCCAGGTGGCCAATCCGTCGCGCGAGCGGGTGGAGTCCTACGTCCAGCTGCGGGAGGACGTGGAGGGTCTCGTGGGCCACCTCAACGGCCAGCACGACACCATCTCGCACACGGCGATCCGCTACCTGCACCACGGCTATCCGTTCGAGGAGATGGTGTCGCTGTACCTGGCGACCGACGTCATGCTCGTGACCTCCCTCCGGGACGGGATGAACCTGGTGGCCAAGGAGTACGTCGCGGCGAAGACGGACGGGACCGGGACCCTGGTCCTCTCGGAGTTCACGGGCGCCGCCGAGCAGCTCAAGCAGGCGCTCCTGGTCAACCCGCACGACATCGACGGGCTCAAGGACTCGATGCTGCGGGCCAAGGACATGCCCGCGGCCGAGGCGAAGAAGCGGATGCGCTCGATGCGCCGGCAGGTGCTGGGCAACGACGTCAACGACTGGTCCGAGGAGTTCCTGCGGGACCTCGCCCGCACCCGCCCCGGCGCCACCGGGGAGGAGGAGCTGTGACCGCCCGGCACGACGACACCCGCCCGACGCTCGAGGACGACCTCGCCCGGGCGGCGGAGGCCGAGGTCCTGCTGGTCGCCCTGGACTTCGACGGCACCCTGGCACCGTTCACGGAGGACCCGGAGGACAGCCGCGCACTGCCGGAGGCCCAGTCCGCGCTCGAGGAGCTGCTGGCGCTGGAGCACACGTACGTGGCCGTCGTCTCGGGCCGGCCCCTGCGGTTCCTGCGCTCCGTGGTGGACCCGGCCGGCCGGATGCTCCTCTCCGGGTCGCACGGGGCGGAGCTGCACCTCGACGCCCTGGGCGAGGCGGCCGCGGACACCGAGCTGCGGCTCTCCCCGGCCCAGCAGGAGCTGCTGGCCCGCGCCACCGCCCTCGTGGAGGCGCAGGTGGCCCGGTACCCGGGGGCCCAGCTGGAGCGCAAGCCCACGGGGGCCGCCTTCCACACCCGCACGATGACGGACCAGTCGCTGTGCGCCCGGGCGGAGGAAGAGATGATCGGGGAGTTCGAGCGGCTCGACGGCCTGAAGATCACCCCCGGCCAGCACGTGGTCGAGTCCTCGGTGCACTCCGCGACGAAGGGGGAGGGCATCACGGCGTTCATGCGGGCCACCGGTGCCGACGTCACCCTCTTCGCGGGTGACGACGTCACGGACGAGAACGCGATGCGCGAGCTGGGCCCCGCCGATCTCGGCATCAAGGTGGGAACGGGGCGGAGCGTGGCCGCGCACCGGGTCGGCTCCCCCGCGGAGCTGGCCGCGGCCCTGAACCGGCTCGCCGGCCTGCGACGCGGCGCGCCGGGGTGACCTCGGATGACGGCGCGGCGATGGCGGTGGCGCCCGCGGAGTGATTAGGATCACTGTGGTCCCCGTCACCTGACGGGACAGCTCTTCTCCTTCGGATCGTCCGGCACGTGCCTGCCGGGAAAGAGGCTTGAACCATGTCTTCTGTGCGCTACGCCAACGTGACCTGTCAGTACCCCGGGGCCGAGAGCCCCTCGGTCACCGACCTGAACCTCGACATCGCCGACGGGGAGTTCCTCGTCCTCGTCGGGCCCTCCGGGTGCGGGAAGTCCACCACCCTGCGGATGCTCGCCGGCCTCGAGGAGGTCACCGGCGGCAACATCTACATCGGGGACCGCGACGTCACCGACGTCCCCTCCAAGGACCGCGACATCGCGATGGTGTTCCAGAACTACGCCCTCTACCCGCACATGACGGTCGCCGAGAACATGGGCTTCGCCCTGAAGATCGCCAAGATCTCCGCCGAGGAGCGCCGCCGGCGGGTCGAGGAGGCCGCCAAGATCCTGGACCTCACCGACTACCTCGACCGCAAGCCCAAGGCCCTGTCCGGCGGGCAGCGCCAGCGGGTGGCCATGGGCCGCGCCATCGTGCGCTCCCCGCAGGTGTTCCTGATGGACGAGCCGCTGTCCAACCTGGACGCGAAGCTGCGCGTGCAGACCCGCACCCAGATCGCCTCCCTCACCCGCCGGCTCGGCGTCACCACCGTCTACGTCACCCACGACCAGGTCGAGGCGATGACCATGGGCGACCGGGTCGCGGTCCTGAAGGACGGGCACCTGATGCAGGTCGACACCCCGCGCAACCTCTACGACCGCCCGGCCACGGAGTTCGTCGCCGGGTTCATCGGCTCCCCGGCGATGAACCTCTTCCGCGCCCCCGTCACCGGGGACACCCTGCAGCTGGGCACCGTGTCCGTCCCGCTCACGCCCGCCCAGCGCCAGGCGCTGACCGGGGACAAGGTCACCATCGGGATCCGCCCCGAGGACCTGCACCCCGCCCCCGAGGGCACCGGGCTGCCGATCGAGGCCGACGTGGTCGAGGAGCTCGGCGCCGACGCGTTCGTCTACGGCCACCTCGCCCCGGTCACCGCCGCCAACACGGTGGTCCCGGTCGACGCGACCACCGGCACCGAGGACGACCCCACCGCCCACGAGTTCATCGTCCGGGTCGAGGGCCGCACCCCGCCCCGGGCCGGCACCACCGTGTGGGTCGCCCCGAACCTCGAGCACGTCCACCTCTTCGACGCCGCCACCGGCAGGCGCCTCCCCGACTGACCCGCGCCTCCCCAGGCGTCCGGTCCGACGGCGGCCGGGCATCCGCCGGACGTGCCGCGGCCCCCNGGGGGCCGCGGCGCGTCCGGAACCGGTCAGTCGCCGGCGGGGTGGTCGGCCAGCACCTGCTCGACGAGCTCGGGGTCGGCGTCCTGGACGTCCCAGTTGCCGGTGCGGTCGTGGTAGTCCTGGGCCGCGGCCGTCACGTTGTAGCGGCTGGCGTCGCGCGGAGGATCGGCGTGCTCGAGCACGTGGATGAGATGGGTCTCGGCCTGGGCGAGCGCCTGAGGATCGTGCATGGCGGGTTTCCTTTCGATACGGATCGGGTCGCTCCCGAGCCGGAACAATCAGCCGACTGACGAATTCTAGCGGACGAATCGCACCGATGCACCGGCCGCTCCGCGGCGATCCGGTCCTCCGCGCACCGACGCCGGGCCCGCGTGCACCGGCACACGGCACGGCGTCCTCCCGGAGGGCATCGGTCGCTGCCGCACCCTCAGCGCAGGTCCAGCTCCTCGAGCTCCTCGTAGAGCTCGGCCGCCCGGCCCACCCGTCGCCGGCCCTCCGGCCCCGTGGCGGCGAGCACCCCGTCGGCGAGCACCGACACGAGGCTCATGGCCGCCGCGTAGGAGTCGAAGGGACCCGCGCTGTCGAGGGGGCACTCCACCCACAGGTCCACGGCGGACGCGTGACGCCGAGCCGTGCTGTCCGCGACGAGGACGGTCTGCGCCCCCGTGGCGGCACAGGCCTCCACGAGGCGCTCGAAACCGCGGGGGCGCCGCCGGAAGCCGAGGAGCACGACGACGTCGCCCGGGCCCACGTCCACGAGCTCCTCGCCGAGGGTCTGCCCCGGCAGCGGGGCGAGCCGGACCCCGCCCCGGGCCTGCTGCAGCTGCTGCTTCAGGTGCAGGGCCACCGGATAGCTGTTGCGCATGCCCACGAGCAGGACGGTGCCCGCGTCCGCGAGCGCGCGCACGGTCCTGGTCCGACGCTCGTCCCCCGCCGGGTCCAGGGCCCGGCGCAGGTTCTTCAGCTCCTGCTCGAGGTGCTGGTTCGGCTCCGGGCCCGCGTCCGGTCCGAGGGGCACGCCCTGCTGGCGCAGGCTGCGTGCCGTCTCCCGGAGCTCGGTGAAGGACTCGTAGCCCAGGTGCCGGTACAGCCGCGAGAGGGTGGCCCGCGAGACGCCGCTCATCTGCGCCAGCTCCGCCGAGCTGTACAGGGCGAGGTCGTCCAGGTGGTCCAGGATCAGGTCGGCCGCCCGCTGCTCCTGCGGGGACAGCCCGGCGTAGTGCGCGTGGATGCGCTGTTCGATCGACACGTCCACCACCCTAGCCACCCGGGGCACCGGACGCGGGGACCGCCCGCCCCGGCGACCGGTCCGCCCCGGTTGCTAGCATGGCCCGTTATGAAGGGTTTCCTCGGCCCACACCTCCCCCTCGCACCCCAGGACGGACCCGCCCCCGGCGGAGGATCCGCAGGGGTCTCGATCCAGACGGCCTTCCCGGACGCCGTGCTCCTCGAGCTGCCGTGGGACGTCCCCCTCGAGCAGTGGCCGGAGGACGTCCTCGCGGCCTTCCCCCGCGGGATCTCCCGGCACGTCGTGCGCTTCGCCCACGCGGGCGAGAAGGTCGTCGCCGTCAAGGAGACCGTCCCCCACTACGCGCGGCACGAGTACACGACGCTGCGCCGGCTGCAGCGCATGGGCATCCCCTCGGTGGTGCCCGACTCCGTCGTCACGGACCGCTACTCCCCCGGGGGCGAGCTGCTGCCGGCCGCCCTGGTGACGGACCACCTGAGCTTCTCGCTGCCCTACCGCGCCATCTTCTCCGCGGGCCCCAGCGCCGCCACGGTCGAGCGGCTCGTGGACGCGCTCGCCTCGCTCATCGTGCAGCTGCACCTCTCCGGCTTCTACTGGGGCGACGTCTCCCTCTCCAACACGCTGTTCCGCCGGGACGCCGGCGCGTTCGCCGCCTATCTGGTGGACGCGGAGACGGGCGAGATCCACCCGAGGCTCACCCGCGGCCAGCGCGGGTACGACATCGAGCTCGCCCGCACCAACGTGGCCGGGGAGATCATGGACCTCCTCGCCGGAGCCGCCGAGGAGGGCCACGACATCGCCGACGTGGTGGATCCCTTCGAGGTCTCCGACCGGCTCGTCGCCACCTACGACTTCCTCTGGCGCGAGCTGACGGTCGAGGAGTCCTTCAGCATGGACGAGCGCTGGCGCGTGGTGGAGCGGGTGCGCCGGCTCAACGACCTCGGCTTCGACGTCGAGGAGGCCTCCATGGACACCGTCGACGGACGGATCCGGCTGCGCCCGCAGGTGGTGGAGCCCGGCCACCACACCCGCCGCCTGCAGCGGCTCACCGGCCTGCGGACGCACGAGAACCAGGCGCGGAGACTGCTGACCGACATCGCCCAGCTGGGGCAGGACCTCTATCCGGGCCTGCCCGAGGACCTCATCGCCCAGCTGTGGATGCGGGAGGTCTTCTCCCCGATCATGGAGGCGGTCACCCCGCCGATGCGCCGCAAGCTCGAGCCCGCCGAGATCGTGCACGAGGTGCTCGAGCACCGGTGGTTCCTCTCCGAGCGCGCCGGCAAGGACGTGCCGACCCTCGCGGCGGTCGAGGACTACGTGGCCTCGCAGCTGTCCGGGCGCCCGGACGAGCGCGAGGTCTTCTGAGCCCGGCGTCCGGACGCGCTCAGGGCCGGTGGGCCTCGAGCACCCCGGTCAGGGTCCGGTGGACCCGCCGGGGCCAGTCGTCCTCCAGGCTCCCGTACCGGGCGACGTGGGAGTAGGCGGAGCCCAGCACGAAGTCCAGGAGGACGTCGACGTCCAGGTCCGGGCTCAGCCGCCCCGCCGCGGTCTCCGCGGCGAAGAGCTCCTTGAGCCGTGCCACGCGCGGCCGGACCAGGTGCGCCCGCAGGATGCGCGAGGTCTCGGAGTCCGGGTCGCTCAGCAGGGACACCGCCACGCCGATGCCCATGTCGCGGAGCAGGAAGTCCAGGGCCTCGGCGAGTCCCTCGTCCCAGCTCGCCGGGGCGGTGGGCCGCTGCGGCGAGTACGTGGACACGGCGTCCTCGAGGACGCCCTCGAGCATCTCCAGGCTGTTGGCGTAGCGGCGGTAGATCGACGTCTTCGCCACCCCGGACACCGCCGAGACCGCCTCGATGCTCACCCGGTGCGGTCCGCCCTCCCGCAGGAGCGCGAGCGCCGCCGCGGTGATCTTCTTGTCGGTGGTGACGGTCCGCGGATCGGCACGGTCGTCCTCGCCCATCGCTGACCCCTCCCGCTCGCCGTCCGCCGCCGGAGCGCTCAGGCGGTCTTCCAGTCCTCGATGGGCCAGTGGTTCTTCTTGGCCAGCCGGTACAGGGGCAGGTCAGGGTTGACCGTGTAGGGGTGCCCCACGAGCTGCAGCCAGCTGGCGTCCGCGTGGGAGTCCCCGTAGCCGTAGGAGCGGGACAGGTCGTACCCGCCCTGCTCGGCGTACTTCTTGAGCCACTGGGCGCGCGCCTCGTCGACCAGCGGCGGAGTGGCGAGGTAGCCGGTCATCACGCCGTCGCGCTCGTCCATCCGGCCCGCCACGACCTCGTCGAAGAGGTGGGCGATAGGCTCCACGAGCAGGTCGATGGACCCGGTGACCAGCACGGTCCGGTGTCCCGCGGCCCGGTGCTCCTCGATCCGGGTCAGTGCCCCGGGGCGCAGCAGCCGCCGCATGTCCTGCCCGAGCGGGCCGGCCACCTGCTCCCGCACGGTCCCCGCGGTCACGCCCCGGTAGCGGCGCATGAACGTGCGGATGAACTCGCCGCGGTCCCGCTTCTCGGCCTTCAGGTAGGTCGGGGCGCTCGAGACGAGGTCGGCGACCTCCGCGGGCCACTTCGCGAGGTGCAGCGTCCGCCGGCGCAGCTGCAGGTACTGGTGGATGACCGTGGAGTCCAGGACGGTGCCCTCGAGGTCGAAGACCGCGAGCACGTCCGTGCCCTCCCGCAGGCCCCGCTTGGCGGCACCGCGCCGCTTGGAGGCCGACCGGAGCCGGCCGTAGGCCTGGGTCATCTCGGTCAGGGCCGGCATGTGCACGTTCTGCCAGTAGTCGCTCCAGTCGATGGACCGGACGTCGAAGGTGCGGTCCTCGGGCGTGCCGGCCGGAAGGGAGGCGTTGAGCTGGCGGGTGCGGGCGTCGTCGAAGATCATCTCGGTGCGGGTGTAGGCCTGGTACAGGTCCATGAAGGTCCGCAGGGAGCCCAGGGAGGACTGCGCGCGGTGCAGCGAGGTCGCCCACCCGCGGGTCCGGGCCGTCGCCGGGAGCACCGTGGTGAGCTTCCCGCCCGCGGCCGTGAGCCGCTCCTTCACGGCCAGCGAGCGCTCCACGACGTTGTTGGCGGGGAACCTCCACTCGGGGACCCGGATCGGCTCGCCGTCGTCGTCCTGGAGCGGGTGGGCGAGGAAGAACGTCCGGACGTAGTCGTACATCCGGTGGATCGGCAGCGGGTTGGAGGCTCCCGAGCAGACCTGGTAGTAGCCGGGGGCCGGGGCCGGGGCCGGGTCGCCCTCGGCGGTGGTCCCGCCCGACGGTGTCCGGTGGCCGCCCACGGCCAGTGCCACGATCGCGTTGACCACGAAGTCGACCGGGACCACGTCGAGCACCGAGTCCGGCAGACCCGGGAACTCCGGCAGCGCGCCCTTGCCGTAGGCCATGATCAGCGGGTCCGCCACCTTGTACCCGTCAATCCACCCCGGGTACGGGTGGCGCAGTGCCGACTCGATGATGGAGGGACGGACCACGGACAGACGGTGGCCCCCGGCCGCCCACTTCTGCTCCGCGACGCGCTCTCCCAGGGCCTTGGTGAACGTGTAGACGTCGGTCCAGCCGAGCGACTGCGCCCGGGTCCGCCCGTACTCGACCAGCCGGGTCCGGATCCACTCCTCGCGGGCCGTCTCCGCGGCACGGGCCACCGACTTGGGGCCCTCCTTGCCGTGGCTCACCGTGGCGTCCTGGATGAGGGCCTGCAGCCGTTCCGGGGTGCGGGAGGCCATCTCCGCCTCGTCGCGCGCCCGCTGGGCGGCCTCGAACTCGGCGGCCCAGTCGACGTCGTGGTCCACGGGCGCCTCGGGTCGCAGGCCCTTGGCGATCCCGCCCACGTAGCAGGTGGAGACGTGGATGACGTGCGGGTCCTGCCCGGAGGCCAGGAGCGCGTCGTAGAGCCCCGTGGCGCCTCCGACGTTCGTGCTGAAGGACTGGTCGATGGGCGGGTCGAAGGACACCGCGGACGCGGAGTGGATGACCACGTCGAACGGTTCCGTGATGTCCGCGAGCGCGGAGAGGTCGCCCTCCAGGACCGCGGTGCGCTCGGCGAAGACCCGCCCGGCCTCCTCGTCGCCCACGGCCGTGCGCCACGGGCGGAACGCGGGCTTGCGCAGCAGCTGCCGCAGCCGCTGCTCACCGCTGATGCTGCCCCGCGGCCGGACGACGGCGGTGACGTGCACCCCCTCGTGGGCGGACAGCAGCCGTTCGAGCACCGCCTGCCCCAGGAAGCCGGTGGCTCCCGTCAGCAGGACGCGCGTGGTGGGGGTCTCGGTCAACGGTGTTCCTCCGGGTGGTGTGCTGGTCCGCCGCCGGTGCGGACGGGGGGCTGCGGGCCGGTCCGGCACGGCGGACGACGACGGCGCCCCGCGAACGGACCGCACCCGACTACGCTACGGCTACCGTAGTGTAGCCTAGATCTCATGCTTACCGCTCTCGTGACCGGGGGGACGTCCGGCATCGGCGCCGCGTTCGCCGAGGCCCTGGCCCGCCGGGGAAATGCACTCGTCCTGGTGGCCCGCGACGCGGACCGCCTCGAGCAGACGGCGTCCCGGCTGCGCTCGGAGCACGGCGTGGCCGTGGAGGTCCTGACCGCCGACCTCGCCGACCGCGCCGACGTGGACCGCGTCGCGGCCCGTGTCGAGGACCCGGAGCGTCCCGTGGACGTGCTCGTCAACAACGCCGGCTTCTCCGTGAAGACCCGCTTCTCCGACCCGGACACCGGAGCCCACGACCGCGGGTTCGAGGTGATGTGCCGAGCCGTGCTGGTGCTCTCCTCCGCCGCGGCCCGGGCGATGACGGCGCGCGGCTCCGGCTGGATCATCAACGTCTCCTCCACCGCGGGGCTGGTCACCATGGGCTCGTACTCGGCGATCAAGGCCTACACGACCGCGTTCACCGAGGCGCTGGCCGTCGAGCTCGACGGGACGGGAGTGCACGTCACGGCGCTGTTGCCCGGCTGGGTGCGCACGGAGTTCCACGAGCGCGCCGGGATCAGCGGCTCCTCGATCCCCGCCTTCATGTGGCTCAGCCCCGAGCGCGTCGTCGAGGAGGCCCTCGACGACGTCGCGCGCGGCAAGGTGCTCTCGATGCCCACCAAGCGCTACCGGGTCCTCGGGTTCGCGCTCCGCCACCTCCCGAGGTCCGCCGTCCGGCGGATCTCCGGGATGGTCGCCTCCGCCCGCCAGAAGGAACGGGCGGAGGGGTCGTGAAGCGCCGCGAGCACGAGGACCCGGTCCCCGTCCGGCGCTCCATCGACGGCGGGGGCGGCTCCTCGTCCGGCGAGCCCGCTCCGCCCGCCCCGCCGGCCTCGTCCGTGCAGCTGGATCCGGAGCGCTTCCGCGACCCGCGGCGCCGGCTGGCCCGCCGGATCGCCCAGCGGGTGTTCCTGCACGGACTCGCGTACCGCACGGTGCGCCGCACGGTCGTCACCCACCCGGCGGCCGCGGCCCTCGACGGCCCCTGCATCGTGGTGGCCAACCACTCCAGCCATCTCGACGCCCCCCTCGTCGTCGGCTCCGTGCCCCCGCGGGTCCGCCGGAACCTGGCGACCGGGGTGGCCGCGGACTACTTCTTCACCGCACCCCACAAGCGCATGTTCACCGAGCTCATCTTCAACGCGTTCCCGGTCGACCGCACCGGCACGGGGGCGAACCGCGGGCTGTCCAAGCAGCTCCTGAAGGCGGACGTCCCGTTGCTCGTCTTCCCCGAGGGGACGCGCTCCCGCACGGGCCGGATGGCGTCGTTCAAGATCGGCGCCGCCGGCCTCGCCAAGGCCGTGGGCGTGCCGGTGCTCCCGGTCGCCCTGATCGGGGCGCACGAGGCCATGCCGCACGGCACGCGGTGGCCGCGCCGCGGCCGTCCGAGCGTGGTGGTGGCCGTCGGCGAGCCCCTCGCCGCGCGCCCGAAGGAGCCCACCGCCGCCTTCAACGAGCGCATCGAGGCGTCCGTGCGCGCGCTCTACGCCGAGCACCGCCCGCGCATCGACGCCTGAGCGTCCCCCACCCGAGAACCAGGAGAGTACTGCGCCAATGGCACACGTGAAGCACATGAAGTGGTGGGGCTGGGGTGAGGAGGGCGTGCACTTCGAGTACGCGAACAAGCCGGCCTTCGCCCCGTTCGTCAAGAAGGCCCTGGACGTCGACCTGCGCCCCCGGCAGCGTGACACCATCGACTTCTCCACGGTGAGCGTCCCGGCCTCCCGGGCGGCGGACTCCCTCCTGGAGTCGCTGTCCGCCGTCACCGGGGCCGAGCACCTGACCGTGGACGACGAGCTGCGGATCGTGCACTGGGCCGGCAAGTCCGTCACCGAGCTGCTGCTCACCCGCGCGGGCGACTTCGCGCGGGTGCCCGACGTGGTCGTGTACCCGGGCTCCGAGGACGAGGTCTCCCAGGTGCTGCGGCTGGCGGTCGAGCACAACCTGGTGGTCATCCCCTTCGGCGGCGGAACGTCCATCTCGCGCAGCCTGCAGCCCGATCCCGCTGAGGAACGGACGATCGTCTCCCTGGATCTGGGCCGGATGAACCAGGTGCTGTCCATCGACGAGACCTCCGGGCTGGCCACCATCCAGGCCGGCGTCCTGGGGCCCGACATGGAGGAGCAGCTCAACGCCCGCGGGTGGACACTGGGCCACTTCCCCGACTCCTTCACCCACTCGACCCTCGGCGGCTGGGCGGCCACGCGCTCCTCGGGGATGCAGTCCGACAAGTACGGGGACATCGCGGACATCGTGCGCGGTCTGCGGGTGGTGCGCCCCGGGGGCACCGTGGTGCTGCGTCCCCTCCCCTCCACGTCGACGGGGCCGAGCCTGCGCGAGATGATCATCGGCTCCGAGGGCAGGCTCGGCGTGATCACCCAGCTCGACGTGCACGTCCACCGGATCGCCGAGCGGCGCGAGGTCATCGCGTACATGTTCCCCACGTGGCAGCAGGCCCTGATCGCGATGCGCGGCATCGCCCGGTCCGGGGTCAGCACCACGTTCGCCCGGGTGTCCGACGCCAACGAGACGGCGTTCTCCCTGTCCACCCAGAAGGCCCCCGCCACCCTGAAGAAGAAGGTCACGGCGAAGGGCCAGGACCTCCTGTGGGAGCTCATGCGGCGCCGCGGCTGGGACACCGATGCCATGTGCATCGCCTACGTGTGCTTCGAGGGGACCGCGTCGGAGGTCGAGGGCCGGAAGAAGACGGTGTCCGGCATCGTGAAGAAGCAGGGCGCCTTGGTGCTCGGGGCGGGGCCCGGGGCCCTCTACGACCAGAAGAAGTTCGACACCCCGTACCTGCGGGACTTCCTGCTCGAGCAGAGCACGATCGGTGACGTCTCCGAGACCGCCGCACCGTGGTCCCGGCTCACCACCGTGCACCAGACGGTCTACGAGGCGGCGCACCGGGCCTTCGCGTCGCAGGGCAAGACGGGGTGGATCATGTCCCACATGTCGCACTCCTACCATGCCGGGGCCTGCCTCTACTTCACCTTCGGGTACGAGATCGGCGAGGACCCGCACGGCGAGTACGCCGCCATCAAGGGAGCCGTCCAGCAGGCCTTTCTGGACGCCGGCGGGACCCTCTCGCACCACCACGGCGTGGGTCTGGAGCACAGCCCCTGGATGGAGCAGGACGTCTCCCCCGAAGGCGTGCAGCTCATGCGCAGCCTCTTCGCCGCGGCGGATCCGGGCGGGAACTTCAATCCGGGGAAGATCGTGGACTGAACCCCTCCCCTGCACGAGAACAGGCCCGCACCGTTGCCGGTGCGGGCCTGTTGCTGTCCGGGGGACTCCCGTTCCGCCGGCGCTGCGGGTGCCGACGGGACTGCTGGTGCCGAAGCGGCTGCTGGTGCCGACGCGGCATGGCGTGCGCAGCGCCCCGCACGCACGCAGGCCCCGCCGTTGCCGGCGGGGCCTGCTGCTTCTCCTGCACCCGGGATGTGCCGTTTAATGTGGGGAGCCCCCGCACACGGTGTGTGCGGGGGCTCGACCCTTCTTCGGTGTGGTCCGGCGGTGTCCTACTCTCCCACACCCT
>NZ_JBISWJ010000103.1:0-5574 GCF_044462225.1 Kocuria kalidii
TCCGGAGCGGTTCAGCGTCGGGTGAGCCTGCCCGCCAGGGTCTTCGCCCGCGCGGTGAGGCCCCACCGGGCCACGCGCACGACGGCCTCGCGCGTGACGTCCGGGCTCATCTTGGACGTCCCCTCGGCGCGCTCCACGAAGGTGATGGGCACCTCCACGACGCTGAGGCCGGCCCGCTCGGTCCGCCAGCCGAGGTCGATCTGGAAGCAGTACCCCTTGGAGTCGACGGTCTCGAGGCCGATCCGTTCGAGGGTCTCGCGGCGGAAGGCCCGGTAGCCGGCGGTGATGTCGTGGATCCGCGAGCCGAGCAGGGTGCGCGCGTAGAGGTTGCCGCCGCGGGAGAGGGCCTGCCGCCGCAGCGGCCAGTTGACGGTGCGTCCCCCGGGGACGTAGCGGGAGCCGATGGCCAGGTCCGCGCCGCGGTCCACCGCGTCCAGGAGGAGCGGGAGCTGCTCGGGCTGGTGGGAGCAGTCGGCGTCCATCTCGACCAGGACGTCGTAGTCGCGGGCCAGGCCCCAGCGGAAGCCGGCGATGTAGGCGGCGCCGAGGCCGTCCTTGCTCGTGCGGTGCAGGACGTGGATGTTGCCGTCCGCGGCAGCCAGCTCGTCGGCCAGGAGACCGGTCCCGTCCGGGCTGTTGTCGTCCACCACCAGCACGTCCGCGTCCGGGACGGTCCGCCGGAGCCGGTCCAGGACGGTCGGCAACGACTCACGTTCGTCGTAGGTCGGGATGACGGTCAGTACGCGCACCGGGTCGGTCCTTTCGGGGTTCCACCTGCCACACCACAGGGCAGGCTCCCTCGCCTTCGGACCAGGCCGGCCCTGAGGGGATGCCGACCTGTTTTCTAAGGGCGAGCGAGCCCACCCGGCAGCAGTTGCCCAGCCTATCCTGCGCGGTGGCCCCGACCAAGATCGCTCGACACACCCGATGGCGTCCCGGCACGCCCCGGTGGGGCTCCGCCGCTCAGGACCCGTCGGAGCGGTACAGCTCGACGCCGTCCAGGACGGTCCGGCGGCACACGGGCAGGGAGTCCCCGTCCAGGGCGGGCAGCAGCGGGGTGCGGGCCCGCGGATCCGTGCTCCAGGCGGCCCCGGTGCCCTCGGCCTGCTGCACCACGAGCGCCTCGACGTCCCAGACGGCGAAGGTGGCCGGGGTGCCGGGCGCGAGCTGGCCCTGCATGGGATCGGGGGCCCGGGCGGCCCGCCAGGCTCCGCGGGTGGAGGCGAGGAACGCGGCCCGCGCGGAGATCCGCTGCTCCGGGTCGTGGTGCTCGAGGCACGCCCGGACGGTCTCCCACGGGGACAGCGGGACCACGGGGGCGTCACTGCCGAGCGCCACGGGCACCCCGGCGCGGTAGAACGACGCCAGCGGGTTCATCCCGGCGGCCCGCTCGGTGCCGAGACGCTGTTCGTAGAGCCCGCCGGGCCCGCCCCAGGCGGCGTCGAACCCCGGCTGCACGGAGACGGTCACGGCGTGCCGGGCCAGCCGCTCGATGCCCTCCGGGTCGATCATCTCGGCGTGCTCGAGGCGGTGTCCCGCGCTGTGCAGGGCCCGCTCCCCCACCAGCCGGGCGGCTCGGTCGAGGCCGTCGAGGACGACGTCCATCCCGGCGTCGCCGATGACGTGGAACCCGCCCTGCAGGCCGGCCTCCGTGCTGGCGGCCAGGTGGGCGGCGACCGCGTCGGCGTCGAGGTACCGGTCCCCGAGGTCATCCGGTGCGTCGGCGTAGGGACGGCGCAGGGCGGCGGTGCGGGACCCCAGGGCTCCGTCGACGCACAGATCACCGGCGAGCCCCACAAGGGACTCCCGCCGGTCGACGGCACGACCGATCAGGTCCGCCAGGGCGGTGTCGAAGCGCTGCGCCACGGACCGTGCCTCCTGGGCCGTGGCCACGAGTTCCCCGCGGTACGGCAGCACGCGCGGGACCGGTCCCTCGCCGCCGATCCCGTGGTTGGCCAGGGCCGTCAGCCGCACGAGGTCCTCGAACGGGGCGACCTGCTCGGCGTTGGCCTCGGCCAGGGCCGCGTAGCCCTGGGACGCGGCGTGCCGCAGGGCGAGCCGGTGCAGCTCCGCCCGGCGCACCGCGTCGAAGCCGAGGGCCGCGGCGCGCACGCGGTCGTGGGCCAGGTTCTCCACGCGTCCGTCGCCGAGCCAGCCCGCGACGCCGGCGAGGCCCAGCCGCCGGGCCAGGGACGAGGACACGACCCCGGAGTGGACGTCGATGCGCGTCAGGTAGACCTCGCGCCCGCCGGCCGCGCGGTCGAGCTCGTCCGCCGTGGGCGCCCGGCGCTCCGGCCACACGGACTCGTCCCACCCGGAGCCCAGGAGCACCCCCGTGCCGGTGCGCGCGGCACCGGCCACGGCGCCGAGCACCTCGTCCAGGGAGGCCGCCGCCGTGAGGTCGAGGGTGGAGAGGGCCAGCGCGGTCTCCGTCACGTGCACGTGGGAGTCGACGAAGGCCGGGGCCAGCAGCCGGCCGTCCAGGTCGACCACGTCCATCGAGGAGTCCTGCAGCGACTGCGCGGCCTCCTCGGTCCCGACCCAGGCCACGCGGGCGCCGTCGACGAGGATCGCGGTGGCGAACGGGTCCGCCGGGCTGTAGACGGAGCCGTTGCGGTAGAGGACGGGGCGGGCGGGGACGGTGGTGCTCACGGGTCTCCTGTTCGGGGCGGTCGTGCGGGCGGGACGGGGCGAGGAGCCGGTGGCCCCCGGTCAGTCCTCGAACCCGGAGTGGGCCACCACGCCGCGGCGCACGAGGGCGATCGCGCGCTGGCACTGGGTGCGGGTGGCGGCGTCGAGGAGGTCGATCGACGCGAGCTGGTCGAGCATGTCGACCACCTGCTTGGCCCAGCGCACGAAGTCGCCGGCGGCCAGCTCCGTGCCGGACAGGGCGGTGCTCAGTGTGGCACCGCGCGCCCACAGGTACATCGGCTCCACGAGACCGAACTCCGGTTCCGCGGTGGCCGGGAGGTGGTGCTCCTGCTCGCGGTCCGTCAGCCGGGACCAGTTGCGCACCACGGTCTGGGCGGCCCGGTCCATGGCGGCGGAGGGCAGGACCGGCTGGATGCCCTGCTCCTCCCGCTTGGCCTGGTAGACGAGCAGCGTGACCAGGCCCGCGGTGGCCGCGGGGTCGAGGCCGTCCAGGACGCCGTCGCGCAGGCTCAGGGCCAGCAGGAGGTCCCGGTCCCCGTAGATCCGCCGCAGCTGCTCCCCGGCGAGGGTGGGCCGGACCTCGCCGTCCGGGAGGACCTCCAGGTAGCCGAAGGAGCCCAGCACCTCGGAGACGCGGTCGAAGGTCTTGGCGATCGTGTTGGTGCGGCCCTCGATCTGGCGCAGCAGCCCGTCGGTGTCACGGCGCAGGGCCCACCAGCGCTCGGCCCAGCGGGCGTGGTGCTCCCGGTCCGAGCAGCCGTGGCAGGGGTGGCCGCGCAGAGCCCTGCGGACGTCCGTGATGCGCTGCTCGGCCGCGCTGGTGCCGCGGTCGAACCGGACGGTGTGCCCGCGGCCGCCGCCGCGCGGGGGCCGGTGCTCGTGCAGGGCGTTGCGCACGGACGCGGCGAGGTCCCGTCGTTCCTTGGGCGTCCTGCCCGTGAAGTGCTTGGGGATCCGGATCCGCGAGACCGGCTCCAGGGGACCGTCGAGGTCCTGCGCCCCCACGCGGCGCAGCTGGTGGTCCAGGGTGAGGATGGAGGGGCGGGGATCGTCCCGGTTGGGGTCGGTGGACAGGATCACGGCGTAGCCGGCGTTGCGCCCGCGGGGGATGTCCACGACGTCCCCGGGCAGCAGGTCGTGCAGCGACGCGACGGCGTCGGAACGGCGCCGGCGGGAACTCGACTTCTCCTCGGCGCGCTCGAGGTCCTTGAGCTCCCGGCGCAGGGCGGCGTACTCGGAGAAGTCCCCGAGGTGGCAGGTCATGGCCTCCTCGTAGCCCGTGAGGGACTCCTCCTGGGACCGGACCCGGCGGGCCAGGCCAACCACGGAGCGGTCCGCCTGGAACTGGGCGAAGGAGGACTCGAGGATCTTGCGGGAGCGGTGGGCGCCGAACTGGGCGACCAGGTTCACCGACATGTTGTAGGTGGGCCGGAAGCTGGAGTTCAGGGGGTAGGTGCGCTTGGACGCGAGGCCGGCGACGGCGCGCGGGTCCATGCCGGGCTGCCACAGCACCACGGCGTGGCCCTCGACGTCGATGCCCCGGCGGCCGGCGCGACCGGTGAGCTGGGTGTACTCCCCCGGCGTGATGTCCACCCGGGACTCCCCGTTGAACTTGTCGAGCTTCTCGAGCACCACGGAGCGGGCGGGCATGTTGATGCCCAGCGCCAGGGTCTCCGTGGCGAAGACCGCCTTGACGAGCCCCTCGGCGAACAGCTCCTCCACGAGCTCCTTGAACGCGGGCAGCATCCCGGCGTGGTGGGCGGCGACCCCGCGCAGCAGGCCGTCGCGCCACTCGTAGAAGCCGAGGACGTTGAGGTCGGCGGCCTCCAGGGAGGCCGCGGTCTCGGCCACCCGGGCGCGGACGGTCTGCTGCTCCTTGTCCGTGATCAGCCGGATGTCCGAGGCGACGCACTGCTGCACGGCGGCGTCGCACCCGGCGCGGGAGAAGATGAAGGCGATGACGGGCAGCAGGCCCTCGGCGTCGAGGCGGCGGACCAGCTGGGGCCGGGACACCCGGCGCGTCTCGGGAGCCGGTCGGAACCCCTCGCCGCCGTTGCGGCGGGTGAACCGGTCGCGGGACCGGCCGCCGGGGCCGCGTCCGCCCCGGCGGCCCCCGCGCGGGTGCTCGGCGCGGGCGAGCTGGAGCAGCTCGGGATTGACCTCGGGCTCGTCGCGGCCGGGACCCTCGAGCCGCTCCGCGGCCTCCTCGACCGTGGTGTCGTCGACGAACAGGTCGAGGAGCCGCCCGCCCACCTGGACGTGCTGCCACAGGGGGACCGGCCGGTGCTCGGAGACGACGACGTCGGTGTCGCCGCGCACCGTGTCCAGCCAGGCCCCGAACTCCTCGGCGTTGGAGACGGTCGCGGACAGGGAGACGAGCTGGACGCTGTCCGGCAGGTGGATGATGACCTCCTCCCACACGGCGCCGCGGAAGCGGTCGGCGAGGTAGTGCACCTCGTCCATGATCACGAAGCCCAGGTTCAGCAGGGTCGGCGAGTCCGCGTACAGCATGTTCCGCAGGACCTCGGTGGTCATCACCACGACGTCCGCCTCGGAGTTCACGGAGGTGTCGCCGGTCAGCAGACCGACCCGTTCCGCGCCGAAGGCCCGGGCGAACTCGTGGTACTTCTGGTTGCTGAGCGCCTTGATCGGCGTGGTGTAGAAGGCCTTCTGCCCGCGGGACAGGGCCAGGTGGACGGCGAACTCGCCCACCACGGTCTTGCCGGCGCCCGTCGGCGCGGCCACGAGCGCCCCGCGGCCCTCTTCGAGGGCCTGGCAGCCGGCCACCTGGAAGTCGTCCATCTCGAACTCGAGCCGGCGCTGGAACACGGCGAGCTCGGTCCTCGAGTGGGCGGTCCGCTGCTGGGCGGCCAGGTATCGGTCGGCGTAGGAGGACATGCGACCACCCTACTGCGCGGCCCG
>NZ_JBISWJ010000104.1:0-21061 GCF_044462225.1 Kocuria kalidii
CGGGCCGATCCGGGTCAGGCGCGGGTCCCGTCCTCGGGGTCCCGCCCCAGGTGCTCGAGCTCGTCCGCGGGAGTCGGGAGGTCGGCCGCGGCGCCGGTGCCCGCAGCGAGTCGGGCCTCCTTCCGCGCCCGCCGCCGGTCGAGGAGCAGGCACAGCCCGACCGCCACGAAGAACAGCGTGAGCAGCGGTACGGCGAGGTAGAACATGGTCATGGGGTCCGGGCCCGGGGCGGCCATCGCGGACACGACCATCACGAGGACCACGACGATCCGCCAGCTCTTGAGCACCGTGCGTCCGGAGACCACCCCCAGCATGTTCAGCCCCACCAGGAACACGGGCAGCACGAAGGCGATGCCGAAGGTCAGGATGAGCTGGAGGAAGAACCGCAGGTACACGTCCGCGGAGATGAAGTTGGTGCCGCCCGCCGGGGTGAACGCGGTGAGCGCGTAGACGGCCGTGGGCAGGGTGAGCACGGCGACCGCGATGCCGCCCAGGAAGAGCGGGACGGCCGCGGCGAGGAACCCGACCGCGTAGCGGCGCTCCGTCCGGTGCAGCGCCGGTGTCACGAACGCCCAGAGCTGGTAGAGCCACACGGGGCTGGCCAGGACCAGGCCCAGCACCAGGGAGACCTCCACCATGATGTTGAAGGACGAGCCCACGTTCGCGTAGTTGATGGCCGCCTGGCTGTCCTCGGCCGCGGCGAGCCGCTGCAGGGGCTCGGTGATGTAGGCCATGAACGGGATGTAGAGGAAGAAGCCGCCGATCATGCCGGCCACCGTGGCCACCGCGGACGTGATCAGCCGGTTGCGCAGCTCCCGCAGGTGCTCGGCCAGCGCCATCTGCGCCTGCGGATTGGCCTTGCGCGCGGTCCGGCGCTTCTTCGGGCCGCGGGGGGACTGCGAGGACATGGGGACCTTCGGGACGTCGGGGCCGCACGGTGCGCCGGGGCCGCACGGACGGTCCGGGTCCCCNCCCGCCGGGGACCCGGACCGTCCGTCCGGCGGCGCGCAGAGCCGGGAAGGAGGGGGCGGGGGTCAGGCCGGCGGGCGGCCCGGGTGCTGCCCGGGGTCGTGCGGGGCGTCCGCGCCGGAGGCCCCGGGGGCGCCCGTGGTCCGGTCGGGGGTCACGTCCTGCCCCGGCTCCACGGGCCTGCCGTCGATGACCACGCCGGAGCCGTCCGGCTGGTCGTCCTTCTTCATCTCCTTGACCTCGGACTTGAAGATGCGCAGCGACTGCCCGAGGCTGCGGGCCATGCCCGGCAGCTTGGGCGCGCCGAACAGCAGCAGGATCACCAGGAGGATGATGAGGATCATGAAGGGGCTGTCGAAGAGCCTACCCATTGAACATTCCTTTCCGTTCAGCCCGGCGGATGTCGTTGATCCGCTGCGGCTGGCCCATGCGGTCCTTGCGCTCGATGCGGCGTCTCAGACGGGCGGTTTCTCGCTGGTCGCGGCCGTACCGGTAGTCGGAGACGGCCTGCCCCACCGGTGTGAACAGGGCCGGGTCCGGTGCGGCCCGGACCGGGCGCTGCACCCCGGCGGCCGCGTCCTCCCAGCGCTGGGCGAACTCCCCGGCCACCGTATCGGTGTCCCGGAGCAGGACGAGGAAGGTCCGCACGACGCGCCACAGCACCAGTCCCAGGAACGCGGCGCCGAGCAGGACGAGGACCGTCCACAGCAGGACCCAGGACCACCAGAGCATGTGCTCCAGTATAGGCGGGCGGGTCAGGCGGACCCGGCCGTGTCGTAGGCGCGCAGCGCAGAGTTCACCCAGAGTTCTGCCTGTCCCACGACGTCGTCCGGCGCGAGCACGGCGAGCTGACCGCCGTAGCGGGTGACCAGCGCGCACACGGCCTCGACCGTCTGGAACCCGATGAGTGCGGCCTCGTGGTCGGCGGCCGCTCCGGTGCGGGCCCCGCCGGGCACCCGGACCGCCGCCGTGCGGGTGGCGTGGTACTGGTCGGCGATCCACCGGCTGCGCCGGTCGGTGACGAGCACGACCTCCACGGTGTCCGGCGTGCCCGGACCGGGCGGTGCGGCGGCCGCGGCCTCCTGCGCGGCGGGCCGCTCCCCCGCCGGCCCTGCGTCCTCGACGGCGGAGAGCCGGTCCAGCCGGAAGTTGCGCATCCCCTCGGCGCCGAGGCACCAGGCCCGCACGTACCAGTGGGTGTTGGAGGAGAACACCTGGACCGGGTCGACGACCCGTTCGGTGATCTCGTCGCGGGACGGCACCACGTAGCGGATGCGGATCCGCCGGCGCCCCTGCACGGCGCCGCGCACGGCGGACATGACGTCGGTGAGGGCGGGCGCGGGGGTGTCCGTGATGGGCCGGGCGCCCACCGCGTTGGCGAGCTCCCCGGCGTCCCCCGCCGCGCCGGCCACCTTCGCGATCGCGGAGGCCACGGCCTCGGAGTCCCCGCCGGGGACGGTGCGCAGCGTCTGCAGTCCCACGAGCAGCGCGGAGGCCTCCGGCTGGGTGAGGCGCACGGGGTCGGAGAGCTCGTCCGCGTTGGAGAGGTAGACGTGGCCGTCGTCCCAGGACGCGTCGATCAGCTGGTCCGGCATGTGCCCGGGCTTGCCGCACACGAACAGGGTGTTGAGGTCCGCGATCAGCTCCTGGTCGGTGATCCCGAACCGCTTGGCGGTCTCCTCGAGCTCCGCGCCCTGGTGGGCGTAGACCCAGCGGACGATCTCCAGCAGCCGCGAGAGGTGGTCCGCCGTGGAGAGCTTGTTGCGGGTGCCCTTGCGGGACCGCTGGCTCCAGTCGACCTGCACCCCGCGGAACTTCGCCGCGGCCGACGCGGCGCTCTCCAGCCGGCGCACCACGGCGGCGCGCACCTCCGCCTGCATCGTGGGGGCGGTGCCGTCCCCGTCCCGGGGCACGACGACGCCGGGGCCGGCCGCGGCGACCTCCTCGGCCAGGATCTCGGTCTCCGCGAAGGGGATGTGCAGCCGGTCCCAGCGGTCGACGCCGGCCCCGGCGCCGACCCCCGGCTCCTGCCGCGCGGCCATGCGGCGGAGCATGTGCGCGTGGCCCGGGCGCGCGAGCACCTCCACGGTGCGCGCGGGGGCGTGGGAGACCATCTGGGACAGCGACTCGTTCATCGAGAAGCCCTCGGGCGGGTCGAACTCCTTGCGGGTGACCGTGACGTCGGACATGATCCTGGACAGCCGGAACGTGCGGGAGTCCTTGCGGTCGAGGTCCCAGCCGACCACGTACCAGTTGCCGTACCGGGAGCCGATCCCCCACGGCCGCAGCCGCCGGGTGGTGAGCTGGTCGGTGCTGCGGGCCAGGTAGTCGAAGCGCACCTCCCGGTGGCGCACCACGGCCGAGAGCAGCGGCTCGAAGGACGGCTCGTGGGCGGTGAGGGTCGGCTGCAGCAGCGGCGGGGCGTCGTCCTCGGGCAGGCCGTCGATCGCGGGCTCGAGCTTGCGCAGGGCGCGGTGGGCGAGCTCGCCGAGGGAGGCGTCCGTCCAGGCGTTGGCGGCCAGCGCGAGCACGGCCGACTCCTCCGCGGTGAACTGCAGGGGCGGGAGGGTGAAGGACCCGCGTGGGATCCGGTAGCGGTGCCCGTGCGTGTCGTCGGGGAAGAGGGGGTCCTCGGAGACCTCCTCGATGGGGTAGCCGAGGTCGCGCAGCTCCGCCTTGTCGCGCTCGAACATCCGCTCGAACGCCTCGTCGGAGGCGGATTCCGCGTACGACGGAACGGCCTCCCGGAGCTCGGCGCGGGTGTACCCGCGTTCGCGGGAGACCAGGGCGATGAGCAGGTTGAGGAGCCGCTCCGTCGATCGGGCTGCCATCCGGTGGGTCCTCAGCGCACGTCCAGGAGGTCCACCACGAAGATCAGGGCCTCGTCCGGGCCGATGACGCCTCCGGCGCCCCGGGAGCCGTAGGCCTGGTCCGAGGGGATCTCCAGCCGGCGGCGGCCTCCGACCTTCATGCCGAGCAGGCCCTTGTCCCAGCCCTCGATGACCTGGCCGATGCCCACGGTGAAGTCCAGGGGCTGGCCGCGGTTCCACGAGGCGTCGAACTCCTCGCCGGCGGAGAAGGTCACGCCCACGTAGTGGCAGGAGATCTGCTTGCCCGGGGTCGCCTCGGCCCCGGTGCCCTCGACGAGGTCCGTGCTGACGAGCTCGGTCGGGGCGCTCCCCTCGGGGAAGTCGATCTCGGGCTTGCTGCGGTCGAGCTTGCGCTCTCCGAAGGACATGGGTGCTCCTGTTCGTCGGGTCGTCGACGGGTGGTCGTCGGGATCGGTGGGGCGCCGCGCCCCGGCGGGGCTCGGCGCCCCACCGGGCAACCATAGCCGACGGCGGCTACTCCTCGGTCGCGGAGGGGGACGGGGAGGCGGAGGGCTCGTCCGCCGGCGGGGCCTCCGGGGTGTCCACGGCCGCGAGGATGTCGACGACGAAGAGCAGGCTGCCGGCCGGGTAGTCGGCGTCCTCGCCGAGGTCCTCCTCCGTGCCGTAGGCCTGGTCGACGGGCACGGACAGGATCACGCGGGAGCCCTGCTTCTTGCCCTTCAGGCCCTCCTGCCAGCCCTCGATGACGTTGTCCAGCGGGAAGGACGCCGGCGAGCCGTTCTCGTAGGACGAGTCGAAGACCTCGCCGTCGGACCAGGTCACGCCCACGTAGTTCGCGATCACGGTGTCCCCCTCGGCGACCTCCTCGCCGTCGCCCTCGATGAGGTACTCGGAGACGAGCCGCTCCGGGGCGTCGCCGTCCGGGTCCCCGACGGTCGGCACGCCCTCGTCGTTCTCGGTGACCTCGGGGAGGCCGCGGGGGCTGTCCTGCATGTCGCCCTCGATGTCCGTGGGGATCTTCCGGACGACCTCGTAGACCTCCACGGAGGTCGACTCGTCGCCCGCGGCCCCGGAGGTCTCCGGGGAGGAGTACGCGATGATCGCGCCCTCCCGGGCCCCCACCAGGGCCTCGTACATCTCCGGGATCGAGTCCTGGAGGTCCTGCTCGAGCTGCAGCACCTGACCGGCGCCCCGGGAGTAGGTCTCGCCGATCGAGGTGCCGTCGGACCCCTTGTAGAGCGCCGCCTGCAGCAGGATGGTGTCGCCCTCGGCGATCTCCTCGCCCTCGCCCTCGCGCAGCTCCTTGGCCCCGGCCTCCTCGGCGTTCAGCGGGGTCTCGAACGTCACCGACGGGACCGAGTTCGGTTCCGGGTCGTTGCTGAGCTCCACGGAGTCGACGCCGGGCCCGGAGCAGCCCGCGAGGACGAGCGCCAGGGACAGGGCGGCACCGGAGGTGGTCAGGGTCTTTCGCACAGGTTTCATCCTCAGGGGGTCGGGCCGGACGGGGCGGCGGAGTCGGACGGCACGGGCCGTGACCGCCGCCCAGCTTAGTGCAGGGCGCTGGGCGTTGACTGGACGGTGACGCACGGCGACACCGGCCCGGCGCACCGGGTCAGACCACGGGCGTGTCCCCGTGGGCGTCCCCGGCGGCGTCCCCGCCCAGGGCGGCCACCAGGGCGTCGGCCTCGGGGTGCTCCACCGCGAAGGGGTCCTTGCACAGCACCGTGCGCTGGGTGCGGTCGTTGACCTTCAGGTGCACCCAGTCGACGGTGTAGTTGTGCCCGGACGCGACGACCGCGTCGATGAAGCGCCCGCGGACGGCGGCCCGCGTGGGCGGCGGCGTCCGGGCGGCGTCCTCGACCCGCGCGTCCGGGACGAAGGTCGCCGCCCGCCCCCGGCGCTGCAGGAGGTTGAACAGCCCCCGTTCCGGGGCCGTGTCGTGGTAGGCGAGGTCGAGCTGCGCCATCCGGGGCGCGGAGAGGTCCAGGCCGTCCCGGGCGGCGTACCCGTCGAGGAGCTTCTTCTTGATCGCCCAGTCGATCTCGGTGTCGATCGCCGAGGTGTCCTGGCGGTCCACGGCGTCGAGCGTCCGTTCCCACAGGTCGAGCACCCACGGCACCCGGTCGTGGTGGGCGCCCTCGCGGTCGACGAACCCGCGGACCGCCTCGAGATGCTCGCGCTGCAGCTCCAGGGCGGAGCGGCGGGTGCCGTCCGCGAGCGGCACCGGTCGCGTGCCCGTGAGGTCGTGGGAGACCTCCCGCAGGGACCGGACCGGGTCCACCATGGTGCGGTCCGGCAGGATCTGCCCGGCCTCGATCATCCGCAGCACGAGGTCGGTGGTCCCGACCCGCAGGGCGGTGGTGGTCTGGGACATCGTCGAGTCGCCGACGATGACGTGCAGCCGGCGGTAGTGCTGGGCGTCGGCGTGGGGCTCGTCCCGGGTGTTGATCAGCGGCCGGGAGCGCGTCGTGGCCGAGGACGAGCCCTCCCAGATGTGGTCCGCGCGCTGGGAGAAGGAGTAGCTGGGCGCCCCGGCGCCGGCCCCCACCGGCACGACCCCGAAGTCCTCGGGCCCGCCCGGGTGCACCTTCCCGGCGCCGACGAGCAGCTGGCGGGTGACGAGGAACGGGAGGAGGATCTGCACGAGCCGGGCGAACTCCGTGCGCCGGGCGATCAGGTAGTTCTCGTGGGAGCCGTAGGAGTTGCCGCGCGAGTCGACGTTGTTCTTGAACAGGTACAGCTGCCCGGGCACCCCCTGCGCCGCGAGGGCCGCCTGGGCCTGCCGCCGGAGGTCGTCGACGATCAGCTCGCCGGCCTTGTCCTGGGCGACGAGGTCCTCGAGCGTGGCGCACTCCGCGGTGGCGTACTCCGGGTGGGAGCCCACGTCGAGGTAGAGGCGTCCGCCGTTGGGCAGGAACACGTTCGAGGACCGCCCCCAGGCCACGACGGGGCCGAACAGCGTGCGCGCGGACTCCTCCGGGCTGAGGGGCCGCGCGTCCGGGGCGCTGTGGGTGATGCCGAACTCGGTCTCGACGCCGTAGATCCTGCGGTCCATGGGGGCTACTGGCCGCCCTTCTGGACGAAGCCCTTCACGAACTCCTCGGCGTTGGACTCGAGGACGCCGTCGATCTCGGCGAGCAGGTCGTCGGTGCTGCCGGTGCTGCTCTGCGCCTGGGCGGCCGGGGCGGGGGCGCCGGGCTCGGGGAGCTCGGTCTCCTCGCGGCGCTGGGCGCCGGTGCCGAAGATGCGTTCCTGGGCCATGACGGGTTCCTCCTGGAGGTGGTGGGCGGGGTGCTCAGGCGAGGGAGCCGGTGTGCACGAGGGCGGGCCGGGCCGCGGCGAGGGCGCGGACGAGGTGCTCGGCGTCGGGCGCCGCGCTCAGCAGGGGCTCGACGTCCGCGCGGGTCAGTCCGAGGGGCTCGGGCATCGCGATCCGCGCGCCGCGGCCGACGCCGGGCAGCGTCAGCGAGACCGAGTCCCAGTTGGCGGTGAGGACGTCGTCCGGGAAGCGCCCGACCAGCATGCCCCGGAGCCACGCCCGGGTGTCCTCGGGGGGCAGGCCCGCCGCGCGCTCGACCTCCTCGGTGCCGAAGAGGGTCCGCATCCGGCCGGCCGCGACCAGCCGGTGGTACAGCCCCTTCTCGGGGCGCACGTCGGCGTACTGCAGGTCGATGAGGGTCAGGCGGGGGTCCTCCCACGCGAGCCCGTCGCGCTCGCGGTACCCCAGCAGCAGGGCGTGCTTGGCGACCCAGTCCAGGCGGTCGGCGAGGGACAGGGGGTCGGTCTCGAGGGCGTCCAGGACCTCCGCCCACAGCTCGAGCACCTCGCGGGTGTCCGGGTCGGGGCCCCCGGCGGCGTGCTCGTGGGCGCGGGCGGCCTCGAGGTAGTGCCGCTGCAGCTGGACGCCCGTGAGCTCCCGCCCGTCCCGGAGGGGGACGGTGGTGGTCAGGCCGGGGTCGTGGCTGATCGACTGCAGGGCGGCCACGGGGTCGGCGAGCGCGAGGTCGGGGACGGCGCCGGCCTCGATGAGGCCCAGGACGAGGGAGGTGGTGCCGAACTTCAGCAGGGTCGCGGTGTGCGAGAGGTTGGCGTCGCCGATGATGACGTGCAGGCGCCGGTGGCGGGACCGCTCGGCGTGGGGTTCGTCGCGGGTGTTGACCACGGGGCGGTGGATGGTGGTCTCGAGGCCGACCTCGCGCTCGAAGAAGTCGGCGCGCTGGCTGATCTGGAAGCCGGGGCGCTGGCCGCGGTCGCCGAGGCCGACGCGTCCGGCGCCGCAGACGACCTGCCGGGAGACGAAGAAGGGCAGCAGGCCGGCGGCGAGGGCGTCGAAGGGCACGGAGCGGGGCACGAGGTAGTTCTCGTGGGCGCCGTAGGAGACGGACTTGTTGTCGGTGTTGTTCTTGTAGAGGTTCACGGCGTCGCGGCCGGTGGTCCCGGCGTCGGCGGCGATCTCCCGGACCGCGTCGAGGGCGACCCGGTCCCCCGCGGCGTCGTAGAGGACGGCGTCCCGGGGGGTGGTGACCTCGGGGGAGGAGTACTCGGGGTGGGAGTGGTCCACGTAGAGGCGCGCGCCGTTGGGCAGGACGGTGTTCAGCACGGCGTGTGGCCGGCCCGTGGGCCCGTCGTGGGGACCGTTCTCGCGGAGGGCCTCGGCGGCGACCTCCTCGGCGGTGAGCACGGGGGCGGCGTCCGTGAGCTGGGAGGGGTCGGCCTGCTCGCGGGGGACGGTGAAGCCGCGGGCGTCCCGGAGGGGGGACTCGCCGTGGTAGTCCCAGCCGGCGGTGGTGCGGGACGCGCCGAGGCGGCGCCGCACGAGGGCCGCGTAGGCGGTGACCACCCGGGTGGACAGCGCCGTGGCGTCGGCGTGCGGGCCGCCGGTGGCGAGCACGCCGAACTCGGTCTCGGCGCCCATGACGCGGCGGACGCTCATGCGGGTCCCTCCCCCGGGACCGCACCGTCCGGTGCGGGGGTGTGGCGGGCGCCGGGGCCCGCCGGGTGGGGGTCGCGGTGCAGGACCACGCGCAGGTCCGTGATGGTGTCGCCGCGGCGCCCGGAGATGCGGGCCCAGTCCTCGGGGTTGGAGGTGTTGGGCAGGTCCTGCTGCTCGTGGAACTCCTCGTCGACGGCGCGGACCAGGTGCGCGCGGCCGAGTCCGCGGACCCCGGTGGTCAGCAGGTCCTTGATGGCCTGCTTCTTCGCCCGGTCCACCACGTTGCGGATGACCGCGCCGGAGGTGAAGTCGCTGAAGTAGAGGGTCTCCTCGGTGCCGTCCCGGTAGCTCAGGTGCAGGAACCGGGTCCCGGGGCTCTTCTCGTACATCCGGGCCACGGCGGCGTCGACGAGCGCCGCGACGGCCCCGGACCGGGAGCCGGCGGCGTCGAGCTCGTCCTGGCGCAGGGGGAGGTCCTCGGTGACGTAGAGCCGGAGGATCTCGGCGGCGCCCTCGGCGTCCGGGCGGTCGATGCGGATCTTGACGTCGAGCCGGCCCGGGCGCAGGACGGCGGGGTCGATCATGTCCTCGCGGTTGGTGGCGCCGATGACGATGACGTTGTCGAGGCGCTCCACGCCGTCGATCTCGGTGAGCAGCTGCGGGACGATCGTGGTCTCCACGTCCGAGGACAGCCCGGAGCCGCGGGTGCGGAACAGGGAGTCCATCTCGTCGAAGAACACGACCACGGGGATGCCCCGGGCGGCCTGCTCGCGGGCGCGCAGGAAGATGGAGCGGATCTGCCGCTCGGTCTCCCCCACGTACTTGTCCAGCAGCTCGGGGCCCTTGATGTTGAGGAAGTAGCCCAGGGCCGTGCCGCGGCCGGCGCGGTCGGCGGCGCGCTCGGCGAGGGACCGGGCGACGGCCTTGGCGATGAGGGTCTTGCCGTTGCCGGGGGGCCCGTAGAGGAGGATGCCCTTGGGCGGGGTCAGCCCGTGCTCGCGGTAGAGCTCGGGGTGCACGAAGGGCAGCTCCACGGCGTCGCGGATCTGCTCGATCTGCGGTCCGAGGCCGCCGATGTCGCCGTAGGAGACGTCGGGGACCTCCTCGAGGACGAGCTGCTCGACGTCGGTGCGCTCGATGGGCTCGAGCGCGAAGCCGGTGCGGTGGTCGATGGAGACGGCGTCGCCGATCTCCGGGCGGTGGCGGCGCAGGCGCCCGGAGAGCAGGAGCACCCGTTCCTCGTCGGAGCGTCCCACGGTGAGGACGCGGTCGTGGTCGACGATCTCCTTGACCGTGGCGATCTCCCCGGTCTGTTCGTAGTCGAGGACGGCGCCGACGGTGTAGTGCTGGTCGAGGAGCACCTGGCGGCCGGGCTCGCAGGCGGTGGGGTCCACGAGGGGGCTGAGGGCCACGCGCATGCGCCGGCCGGCGACGAGGACGTCGAGGGTCCGCCCGGTGACGGCGGGGCCGCTGCCGGTCTGCTCGCCGACGGGGGCGCGGCCGGGGTTGACCTGCACGATGGTGCCCTGGCTCAGGGGCGGCACGAGGTCGTTCTCGAGGGCGCGCTTGAGCTGGGCGATCTCGGTGCGGGTGGCGTCGAGGAGCCGGACGAGCTTCTGGTTCTGGGTGCCGGCGGCGGCGAGCTGCTTGTCCAGGGCGCGCTTCTGGTCGCGCAGGATGTTGACCTGCCGCTGGGCGTTCGTGAGGGAGCGGCGGGTCTGCTCGGCGTCCGCCGGCGCGGTCCCGGCCGGTCCGGCGGCCCGCTGCGGGGGCGTCTCGTTCACGGGCGCTCCTCGGCGGGCCGGCGGGGTGCCCCGGGCTCGGGGGCCGGCGGGGGCGTCGTCCCGGGGTCGGTCCCCGGCGCGGTCGCGCGGGCGGCGCGCTCGGCGAGGCCGAGGGCGTCGCGCCCGGCGCGGCGCAGCTTCTTGTCGGTGACGTCGCGCTCGCCGAGGGCCATGGGCGTCCAGGCCTCGAGGTCCTCCTGGCTGTACTCGGACTTGGAGGCCCGTCGTTTCGGGGCCAGCCGCGCGGAGCCGTCGGCGAGGCGGCGGGCGGAGAGGAGGAAGCCGGTGTGGGCGACCATCCGGTGGTCGGGACGCACGGCCAGGCCCTCCACGTGCCAGCCGCGCACCATGGTCTCGGAGGCGTCGGGCTCGGTGAAGCGGCCGTCGGCGCGCATGGCCTCGGCCGTGCGGGAGAGCTGCGTGACGGTCGCGACGTAGCACATGACCACGCCGCCGGGGGTGAGCGCCGCGGCCACGGCGTCGAGGCACTCCCAGGGGGCGAGCATGTCGAGCACCACGCGGTCCACGGAGCCGGGCTCCTCGTGCGCGCCCAGCTCCTCGGCGAGGTCCCCGATGCTGATCCGCCACGCGGGGTGGGGGCCGCCGAACATGGTCTCCACGTTGCCGCGGGCGATGTCGGCGAACTCCGCCCGCCGCTCGAAGGAGTGCAGGTGGCCCTCGTCGCCCACGGCGCGCAGCAGGGAGATGGACAGGGCGCCGGAGCCGACGCCGGCCTCGACCACCCGGGCGCCCGGGAAGATGTCGGCCATCGTGACGATCTGGCCCGCGTCCTTGGGGTAGACGACCGCCGCGCCCCGGGGCATGGAGAGCACGAAGTCCTTGAGCAGCGGGCGCAGGGCCTGGTACCGGAACCCGGCGGAGTTCTCGACCACGGTGCCCTCCGGGCGGCCGATCAGCTCGTCGTGGGCGAGCACGCCGCGGTGGGAGTGGAACTCGCCCTCGTCCGCGAGCGTGACCGTGTTCATCCGCCCGCGCTCGTCGGTGAGCTGCACGCGCTCCCCGGCCCGGAAGGGCCCGCGCCGGTTGGCGGCTCCCCGCGGGGACGCGGGCGCGGGGGTGGCGGTCTGGTCAGCGGTTCCGGTCATCGGCTCACTCTCGCGGCAGGGCGTCGTCGGGTCGGGTCGTGCGGGGCGCCGGCGGGAGGGTCCGCCGGTCCGGGGGTCCTCCCCATTGTGTCACCGTGCATTGTGCCACCGTGGGGCGGGGTGCCGCCGCCGGGCCGGGGCGGCCGGGGCTCAACCGGCGAGCAGGCGCTCGAGGGCCGCGCTGCGCAGCACCCCCACGAGCGCGTCGTCGGGTCCCCGCACCACGTAGTGCGGGTACTCCCGGGCGGCGACCGCCCGCAGCAGCGACTCCCGGCGCAGGCCGGCGTCCAGCACCGCGTCGCCGGGCAGGTGGCGCACGACGGACGTGAGCGGGGTCTCGGCGCGCCGGTCCGCCGGCACGGCGTCGGCGGCGGCCGGGACGAGCAGTCCCACCACCTGCCGGTCGGCGGAGACGGCCAGCACGTGCGGGACCGTGCCGCCCGGAGCGGCGGCGCGGGCCAGGTGCTCGGCGACCACGCGGTCGGTGTGCGCCAGGGAGGCGCCCACGGGCACGGCCACGGCGGGCTCGGCGAGGGACGCCGCGCTGACGTCGTGCACGCGGGACAGGATCGCGGCCCCGCGCAGGGAGGCCCCGGCGCCCTGCCACATGAAGCCGGCGACGAGGACCAGGAGCACGAGGGCCACGGGCTGGCGCCACAGGCCCGTGACGGCGGCGACGGCCACGAGGCCGACGGCGAGCAGCCGTCCCGTCCAGGCGGCGACCACGGTGCCGCGGTGCTCCCGGCCCGTGGCGGCCCAGACCACGGCCTCGACCACCCGGCCGCCGTCCAGGGGCAGGCCGGGCAGCACGTTGAAGATCCCCACGATGAGGTTCGCCCACGTGGTGAGGTCGAGCAGCACCCAGCCGAGCGTGGGCGAGGGCTCCCCGGTGCGCAGCAGCGCCCATCCGGCGAGCCCGAGGGCGAGGTTGACGACCGGTCCGGCCAGGGAGACGGCGGCGGAGGCCAGCGGGGTGCTGCGGACGTCCCCGAAGTGGGTGTGCCCGCCGAGCAGGCTCAGCACGATCCGTCCCGTGGGCCAGCCGAACGCCCGGCCCGTCCAGGCGTGGGCCAGTTCGTGCAGCAGCACGGACAGCGCCAGCGTCAGGGCGAAGCCGAGGGACGCGGCGTAGTTGAGGGCTCCCAGCCGGGGGTAGGCCTCCATGAGCACCGGGGTGTAGAGGAGCACGGTGACCGCGGCGATCACGAACCACGACCAGGACAGGGTCACGGGCACCCCGCCGATCCGGCCCAGCGGGATGCCCTCGGTGCGGCCCCCGCTCACGCGCGGGTCCCGGCCACGAGCCGCCCGAGGTCCTCGGGGCCGACGCCGGCGAGGCTCGGCAGCACCAGGTCCGCGCCGGCGTCGTCGAGCGGGACCATGTTGGGGACCCCCACGGTGAAGATCCCCGCGGCGGTCGCGGAGCGGATGCCCGTGCGGGAGTCCTCGACGGCGACCATGCCGGCCGGACCCAGCGGCCGGCCCGTGCGCCCGCGCAGCCCGGCGGCGCCGATCAGGTACGGGTCGGGGGCGGGCTTGGCCGGGTGGCCGAGGTCGCCCGTGACGACGACGTCGAAGACGTCCGGGCCGCCGAAGGCGTCGAGGACGACCTCCGCGAGGGGGGCTTCGCTGCTGGTGACCAGGGCCAGGGGCACGCCGCGCTCGCGCAGCGCGGCGACCAGCTCCGGGGCCCCCGCCTTGTACACGACCCGCTCCCGGGTGCGGGCCGTGACCCGGGCCAGCAGGTGGTCGACGATCTCGCGGATCCCCAGGCGCACCCCCTGGCGCTGGAACACGGCGGCGGCGTCCTCCAGGCCGGTGCCGACCATGGCCAGGGCGTCGGCCTCGGTCCAGGTCCCGCCGTGGGAGCGGACCAGCTCGATCTCGGCCTCGATCCAGTACGGCTCGGTGTCCACCAGGGTCCCGTCCATGTCGAACAGGACGGCGGCGGGCAGACGGTCGTCGGGGGGTGCGGACGGGAGGGCGGGCATGGCCTCCATCGTAGTGTCCGCAACACGGGGCACCTCCTGCGGGGGCCACTTGCCGTCGATGTCCCGGCGCGTAGTGTGGGTTCCGTGAGCAACAACTTCGACGAGACGTTCCCCCGGCCCCAGGCCGGGCCGTTCGGCGTGGTCCGCGAGAGCGGTGACCAGGAGCGGGTGACCGTGCTGGTCGCGGCCTTCGAGGGGTGGAACGACGCCGGGGACGCCGCCACGGACGCCGTGCAGTTCCTGGCCGGTCACTACGAGGCGAAGGACGTCTTCGAGGTGACCTCGGACGACTACTACGACTACCAGTTCTCCCGTCCGCTCGTGCGCCGCGGCGCGACCGGCGAGGTGAAGATCGTGTGGCCCACCACCCGGCTGTCCACGGCCACCGTGCCCGGCACCAACCTGGACCTCGTCCTCCTCCACGGCTGGGAGCCGTCCTACCGGTGGCGCTCCTTCACCGCGGAGCTGCTCGCGCAGGCGACCCTGCTCGACGTCGACTTCGTCGTCATGGTCGGGGCGCTGCTGGCCGACGTGCCGCACACCCGGCCCATCCCGGTGACCAAGACCTCCGACACCGCCGAGCTCCAGGAGGAGCTCGGCATCGACTCCTCCCAGTACGAGGGGCCCACCGGCATCGTGGGCCTGCTCTCGCACATGGCCTCGCTGGGCGGGTTCCCCACGGTCAGCCTGTGGGCGGCGGTGCCGCACTACGTCGCGCAGTCGCCCTCCCCGAAGGCCGAGCTGGCCCTGCTGCGGGAGCTCGAGGAGCTGCTGAGCATCACGCTGCCGCTGGACGTCATCGCCGAGGACGCCGAGGCCTGGGAGCGCGGCGTCAACGAGCTGGCCTCCGACGACCCCGAGATCGCCGCCTACGTCCAGCAGCTCGAGGAGGCGAAGGACACGACGGACCTGCCCGAGGCCACCGGGGACGCGATCGCCCGGGAGTTCGAGCGGTACCTGCGCCGGCGCCGCGACGACAAGTGACATCCGCGGGCGGCCCCGGAAGGGGCTGCCCGCTCAGGGGGCGGCATCCGGTGCACGGGTGCCGCCCCCCGGCGTGCCGGGCGGCCGGCGGCCGGCGGACTCAGAGCTCGATGCCGAGCCGGGCGTCCACGAGGTCCCGGACGATCCCGGCGTCGGCCGTGCCGGCCGGGCCCGGAGCGCGGGTCAGCGCGTCCGCGGCCCACGCGTCCACGGCCGCCAGGGCCGTGGGGGCGTCCAGGTCGTCGGCCAGGGCGGTGCGCACGGCCTGCAGCAGCGGGGCCGCGCTGCCCTCCGGGGCCACGGCCAGCGCACGGCGCCAGGCGTCCACGCGGGCGACGGCGCCGGCGAGCACGTCGTCCGTCCAGGACCAGTCGTCGGAGTAGCGGTGGGCGAGGATCGCGGTGCGGATCACGGCGGGGTCCACGCCCTCGGCGCGCAGCACGGAGACGAGCACGAGGTTGCCCTTCGACTTGGACATCTTCTCGCCGTCCAGCCCGACCATCCCGGTGTGCACGAAGTGCTCGGCCATGGGCCGGCCCGTCAGGGCCCAGCAGTGGCCGGCACCCATCTCGTGGTGCGGGAAGACGAGGTCCGAGCCACCGCCCTGGACGGTGAACGGCGCGGGGAGGTACTCGAGGGCGATGAGCGAGCACTCGATGTGCCAGCCCGGGCGCCCGGAGCCGAGGGACGCGCCGTCCCAGGCGGGCTCACCGGGACGCTCCGCACGCCACAGCAGCGGATCCAGCCGGTGCCGCTTGCCCGGGCGCCCGGGGTCTCCGCCGCGCTCGGCGAACAGCGGCAGCATCTGCTCGGCGTCGAGGTGGGAGAGGTCGCCGAGCACCCAGGCGCCGGCGTCGTCGGTGGGCAGGGCGCCCGCGGCCTCGACGTCGAAGTAGACGTCGCCGTCGGGCTCCCCGTCCCGGCCCGGCACCCGGTAGGCCAGGCCGCGCCGGACGAGGTCCTCGACGGCGGGCACGATCCATCCGACGGACTCGGTCGCGCCCACGTAGTGCTGGGGCGGGAGGACGTTGAGCGCGCTCATGTCGGTGCGGAACAGCTCGGTCTGCTCGGCGGCCAGCTCCTGCCAGTCCACGCCGGTGGCCCGCGCCCGGTCCAGCAGGGGGTCGTCCACGTCGGTGACGTTCTGGACGTAGTCCACCGGCGTCCCCGCGTCCAGCCAGGCGCGGTGCAGCAGGTCGAAGGCCACGTAGGTCGCGGCGTGGCCCATGTGCGTGGCGTCGTAGGGGGTGATCCCGCACACGTAGAGGCCGGCCCGCTCCTGCCGGGGCAGCTCCGCCCGGCGCCGCAGCCGGGTGTCCTGCACCACGGGCAGGGGGGCCTCCCCGGGAAGGTCGGGGACGGGTCTCGCGGACCAGGCTTTCATGCTCACCTCGGGAGGGTTCGGGGGTCGGTCGTCGGCGCAGGGCCTCCCCCAACCTACCGGACCCGCCGGACGGGGCCGGCGCCCGGACTCAGGCGCTGACGACGCCGAGGCCCAGCAGCACGAAGAGCACCAGCCCCACCGCGATCCGGTACCACACGAAGATCGTGTAGCTGCGGTTGGAGATGTAGTGCATGAACCAGCCGATGATCACGTACGCCACCACGAACGCGATGCCCGTGGCCAGGAGGGTCTCGGTCATCCCGTAGGGCCCGGCCTGCGGCTGCCCGACGGACTGCACCAGCTTGTACAGCCCCGAGGCGAACACCGCCGGAATGGCCAGCAGGAACGCGTAGCGGGCCGCGGCCTCGCGCGTGTAGCCCATCAGCAGGCCCGCCGTGATCGTGCCCCCGGAGCGCGACACCCCGGGGATGAGGGCCAGTGCCTGCGCCAGCCCGTAGAGCACGCCGTGCTTGACGGTGAGGTCGTCCAGGTGGCGGACCTGCCGGCCCACCCGGTCCGCGACCGCCAGGAACACGCCGAAGACCACGAGCATCGTGGCCGTGATCCACAGGGACCGGAACTCCGTGTCGATGTAGTCCTCCAGCAGCAGCCCGAGCACGCCGATGGGCAGGGAACCGAGGATGATGAGCCACCCCATCCGGGCGTCGGGGTCCGAGCGCTCCACCTTCCCGACCAGGGACAGGCCCCACTGCCTGACGATGCGGACGATGTCCCGCCAGAAGTAGATGACCACCGCCGTCTCGGTGCCCAGCTGCGTGATCGCGGTGAAGGCCGCTCCCGGGTCGGCGCTGTTGGGCAGGAACTCGCCGACGACCCGCAGGTGCGCCGAGGAGGACACCGGGAGGAACTCGGTCAGGCCCTGCACCAGGCCCAGGATGATGCTTTCGATCCAATTCACCCGGCCACCCTACGGCACCGTCCCGGCCTTTCCCCGCCGGACAGGCCGGACACGGAAGGAACGGCCCGCGGTGCGGACCGTTCCTCGGCTCCGGTGCGGATCCGGCGGGCTCAGCGCCCGGAGCGGGCACCGCCCGGATCGTCGAGGTCCTCGTAGTCCTCCTCGTCGACGAGGTCCTCGTCGAGCATCTCGTTGTCCTCCAGGAGCTCCTCGTCGGAGTCCTCGTCGTCGGAGTCGTCGTCCTCGTCCTCGGAGTCGTCGTCGGAGTCGTCGTCCTCGGCGAACACGGTCAGCGGGGTGACCTCGTCGTAGGCGTCGTAGAGCGCCTCCTCGTAGGCGTCGAAGGCGTCGGCGATGGCGATGTAGGCACCGTCGACCGCGGGATCGTCGTCGCTGCGCCGGTTGGAAGCGGCGACGAGGTGTTCTTCGAAGGCGCTCACGAGGGCCTGCAGTGCGGCACGAGGATCATTGCTCATGGAGTAGACGTTAGCGCCAATCCGTGCAGAATGGGGACCGATGAGAGAACAAGTCCGGTCCAGCGCGGCGACCGCCACCAGGGACGCCGACCAGCGCTACGAGTACCTCCTGCTGACCGTCGCGCCGCACGAGAAGGTCGGCGAGGCGCGGGCCCGGCTGCGCGAGCACGCCGAGTACGGCAAGTGGGAGCTGACCCGTTCCGTCCTCCTCTACGGCGGCACCCGCAAGTACTGGCTGCGCCGTCGGGTGATGCGGGTCGAGCGCACCGTCTGAGCCCGGCGGACGCACCCGCCGCCCGGCACCACGGCCCGGGACCGTGCCGCCGCCGGCGGGCTCAGCCGCCGAGCGGGCCCAGCAGGGACGTGGCCAGTGCCGCGTGCACGGATTCGTCGTCGGACGGGTGGTACATCCCGGCCAGCACGTCCCGGTACAGCCGCTCCAGCTCCTGTCCCCGCGAGTACTGGGCGCCGCCCGACGCGCGCAGCGCGAGGTCGACGACCTCGCGGGCCGCCTCGGTGGCCCGGTGCTTGACCCCGGAGAACAGCAGGAACCAGCGGGGGCCGTGGTCCGGCGCGGCTGCGGTCCCGAGGGAGTCGACGTCCGCGGTGAGGCGCAGCAGCTGCAGCTCCACCCCGTCCCGCAGGAGCGCGGCCTCGGCGACCAGCCGGCGGACGTGGGGGTCCTCGGCGGACGGCGCCCCGGTGGCCCGGGACCGGCGGCTGCCCGCCGCCTGCACCGCCAGCTCCACCGCCCGGTCCGCGATCCCGGTGTAGACCGCCGCCAGGAGCAGCTCGAAGCAGCCGAAGATCCCCCACACCACCGGATCGGGGTTCGGACCCGCCGGGGTGCGCGTGAGCACCTGACCGGCCGGGAGCGGCACCGAGCGCAGCACCGTGGTGCGGGACTGGGAGGCGCGCATGCCCATGGTGTCCCAGTCGTCGAGGATCTCGATGCCCTCCGCCGTCCGGTCGAGGAGACCGAAGACCAGCGGGGCCTCCAGGTCGGCGTCGTCGCGGGCGTGCACGAGGAGACGGGTCCACACGGGCGACAGCGAGGTGAAGATCTTGGTGCCGGTGACCCGGTAGCCGTCCTCGGCGCCCACCGCGGTGGTCGCGGCGTCGAAGAGCACGGCGTCGTTGCCGGCCTCGGAGATGCCGAAGGCGAAGATCTCCCCGGCGGCGGCCTGCTCGAAGATCCGTTCGGCCCGGGCGTCCCCGCGCAGGCGCAGCGTGTGGGCCACGCCCACGAGGACGTGGTGCATGTTGATGCCCAGGGCCGTGGCGGGCGCGGCGGCGGCCAGCCGGCGCTGCGCGGCGACCGCCTGCTGCAGCGTGAACCCGTGACCGCCGTGCTCGCGCGGCACCAGCATGAGGGGGTAGCCGACGCGGACCAGGTCGGCGAGGTCCTCGTCGAAGAACCGGTTGTCCCGGTCGTAGCCGGCGGCACGCCCGCGGAACGTGGCCAGCAGGTCCTCGGGCAGCAGGGTCTCGGGTCCCGGGGTCTCGGGTTCCGGGGCCCGGGGCACCGGGCCGTCCGTGCGGGTCATCCGGCTCCTTCCGGTCGTGGAGCCCCGTGGCCCCGGGCTCCGGGCAGGGCGGTCAGTACCGGCTCAGCAGCCGGTGCAGGACGCGGGAGCCGAACTCCAGGGAGTCCGTGGGCACCCGCTCGTCCACGCCGTGGAACATGGACGGGAAGTCCAGCTCGTCGGGCAGGCGCAGCGGCACGAACCCGTAGCCGGTGATCCCCAGCGGGTCGAGGGACTTGTTGTCCGTCCCGCCGGAGAGCATGTAGGGCAGCACGACCGCCTCGGGGTCCTCGGCGTGCAGCGCGTCGACCATGGCGTCGACCACGGTCCCGGAGAACGGCACCTCCAGGGCGATGTCGTCCGACTCGAACTCGAAGGCGACCCCGTCCCCGGCCAGTTCCGCGAGCTTCGCCAGCACGACCTCCCGCTGGCCCGGCAGGTAGCGCACGTCCAGCCCCGCCTGCGCGGAGCCGGGAACGACGTTGACCTTGTACCCCGCCTCGAGCATGGTCGGGTTCGCCGTGGTCTGCAGGGTCGCGCCCACGAACCGCGCCACGGAGCCGAGCTCGGTCAGCAGCCGCTGCGGGTTCTGCGGGTCGAACTCCACGCCCGTGAGCTCCGTGACCGAGTCGAGGAAGGCCCGGGTGGTCTTGGTGAGCTCGATCGGCCACTGGTACTCGCCGATGTTGGCCAGCGCCCTCGACAGCCGGGTGACCGGGTTGTCGTCGTTGATCTGGGAGCCGTGCCCGGCCGTCCCCTGTGCGTTGAGGCGCAGCCACATGAGCCCCTTCTCCGCCGTCTGCAGCAGGTAGGCCCGCCGGCCGCCGATGGTGGCCGAGTAGCCGCCGACCTCGCTGATCGCGTCCGTGACCCCGTCGAAGAGGTGGCGGTGGTGCTCGGCGATCCAGTGGGAGCCGTAGACCATGCCGGCCTCCTCGTCGGCGAAGAAGCCGAAGACGATGTCGCGCCGCGGACGGTCGCCGTTGCGCACCATGTGGCGCAGCACGGAGATCATCATGGCGTCCATGTCCTTCATGTCCACGGCGCCGCGGCCCCAGATCATGCCGTCCCGGAGCTCTCCCCCGAAGGGGTCCACCGACCAGTCGGCGGCGATCGCGGGCACCACGTCGAGGTGGCCGTGCACGAGCAGGGCGTCGGCGGAGGGGTCGGTGCCCTCGAGCCGGGCGAAGACGTTGGCGCGGCCGGGCGCGGACTCGAGGACGGTGGTCGAGAGCCCGACCTCCTCGATCAGCCCGGCCACGTACTCGGCGGCCCGGCGCTCCCCCTTGGCGTCGCCGCTGCCGTAGTTGGAGGTGTCGATCCGGATGAGGTTGCGGCAGATCTCGACGGTCTCGCCCTCGGGCGACGACGGTGGCGACGACGGGGCCGCAGCGGCGGGTGCGGTCTGAGGGTCGGTCATGGCGGTCCTTCCTGGAGTGCCGGGTGGACGGGGCCGTGCGCGGGCGGCGCTCAGCGGATGGCGGTGTCGCGGCCGGGATAGCGCAGCAGCACGAGGCGCTCGGACTCCTCGACCACGACGACCTCCTCGGTGCGGTCGGGGGTGCCCTCGGGGGCGACCTCGAGCCGGTACCCGTCCGGCGACTCCTCGGCCTCGCCCTGGACGGCGAGGGCCTCGTAGTCGGAGGTGTCCGGGTGCCAGCGCTCCAGGTAGACGGGGCAGTACTGCGAGTTGCCCTCCATGGCGCGGTGCACGAAGTCGTGGGACAGCAGCTCGCAGGCGCCGTCCCAGTCCCGCTGGGCCATCGCGTCCACGAAGGCCCGCGTGGTCCCCTCGGGCGTGTCGAGGTCGGGACCGCACCCGGACAGACCCACGGCGACGGCGGCGGCCAGGCACAGCCGGAGCGGGCTGCGGACGCCGCTGGGGCGCGGGGCGGGGACGGTCATCGGGCTCCTCTCCGGGTGGGCGCTCCCAGCCTATCCTCCCCCGCCCCGGGACCGTCGCGGGGCGGGGGACGTGCGGGCCGGGACCGGTCACCGCTCCCGAGCAACGTCCGTGTCGTCCGGGACATCCCACGACGTCGCCGTTATTGTTCCGTTACAGAAGGCAGGCCTTCGCACGATGCCGGTCCGGACACGGTGCGTCCCAGCACTCCGGCGGGCATCACCCCCCGCCCGAATCTGTCTCGTCGTCCGGCCG
>NZ_JBISWJ010000105.1:0-2004 GCF_044462225.1 Kocuria kalidii
CGACGACAGCCCCCCTCGCCGCACGGAGCCCCCCGATATTCTCCGCGCGTGCCGGCAGACCAGGAAGCAGAAGAACCCATGGCGAAACACCGCTGCGCTCCCGCACGTCCTCGCGGCCGGATGGCCGCACTGGCCCTCTCCGTGGGGGTCGGCGCCACCGCCCTCACCGGCACCTCCCTCCTGGCCGGCCCGGCGGCCCACGCCGCGACGACCGACATCGTCGGGGTCAGCCCGGCGACCCGTCAGGCGGACGCCCAGCTGATGCTCGACGAGATCAACCGCTACCGCGCCTCCCTCGGCGTGAAGCCGCTCAAGTACTCCGCCACGCTGTCCCGGGTGGTGCAGAGGGAGTCCGACCGGCAGGTGGCCGAGGAGCGGTTCTCCCACAGCACCCGCTTCCTCACCGATCCGCGGACCGGCCCCTGGACCAGCGCGAACGAGGTGATCGCCCTCGAGCACCACCGGGACGTGCGCGCGCTGGTGAAGTGGTGGAAGTCCTCGCCCGCCCACGACAAGGCCATCCGGGACCCGCGCCACGAGGTGATCGGGATCGGCCTCACCTACGCGGACGGCCGGCTCCAGCGCACGGGACAGGCCTGGCAGGTGCTCTCCACCGTCAACCTCTACGGCTACGCCCACGGCGGCGCGCCCGCGGACGCCTCGACGCGCGTGCACGGCGCTCCGTCCCACGGCTGAGCAGGCGCCGGCACCCGGCCGCGCGCCGGCCGGGAATGGCGCCGGTCGTCGGGAGGGTCGCGGCCCTCGCGGGCGACCGTCCCACCCGGGGCGCACCTGCACCGCACGGCCGGCCGCACCCCGACCTCACGGCCGTAGCCGTCGGGACCGTCGCCGGGGACGTGCGCGAAGGTGCCGTCCAGGAGCGGCCCGTCCTGCCGGGGCGGGACGCAGCAGGAGACGACGGCGGTGCCCTCCGCGTCGTCCTCCCTCATGTCATCAGCACACTTCCCATCGACCGAGGGTCGGGGTTAGGGTGACCTCACCTGGGACGGTGGCCGGGAGATCCGCCGCCGGGCCCCGGGCCACTGCAGTCGACGACGGAGGCATGAATTGTTCACGCACAGCCAGACACTCCAGTACAGGTCCACCCCGGAGAAGCCCGACGCGGTCTACGCCCGCAAGCTCCAGGAGGTGATCGGCGGGCAGTACGGGGAGATCACCGTGGCCATGCAGTACAGCTTCCAGGCCTGGAACGCCCACATCCCGGGCAAGTACCGGGACCTGCTCTTCGGCACCGCCGCCGAGGAGTTCGGCCACGTCGAGATGCTCGCCACGATGGTCGCCCAGCTCCTCGAGAAGGCCCCGCTGGGCATCACCGAGGACGCCGTCCAGGGCGATCCGGCGGTGGCCGCGGTGATCGGCGGCACCGACCTGCAGCAGGCCATCGTCGCCGGGGCCGGGGCGCGGCCGGTGGACTCGATGGGCAATCCCTGGTCCGGGTCCTACGTCACCGCCTCCGGGAACCTGCTGGCGGACATGACCTCCAACGTCAACGCCGAGATGCAGGGCCGCACCCAGGTCGCCCGGCTCTACCACATGACCGACGACAAGGGCATCCGGGACATGCTCTCCTTCCTGCTCGCCCGCGACACCATGCACCAGAACCAGTGGATGGCCGCGGTGAAGGAGCTGCAGGAGGACGGCCTGGAGCAGATGCCGGTGCCGTCGAACTTCCCGCAGTCCAAGGAGGCCACGACGTTCTCCTACGACTACTACAACTTCTCCGACGGCGCCGCCGCCGCCGAGGGCTCCTGGGCGCAGGGGCGCACCCCGGACGGGAACGGGACCTTCGGGTACAAGGCGGAGCCGATGGAAGGCGTGCCGATGCCGCCCCCCACCCACCCCGACGCCCGGTTCTACGGCACCACCGAGCAGTCCAACCTGAAGGAGAAGGCCGCCGGCGCGATCCAGGACAAGCTCAAGAAGGAGTGACCCGCACGGCTCCACCGGCACGGGCAGGGGCCCGGGACGCGGCACACCGTCCCG
>NZ_JBISWJ010000106.1:0-43791 GCF_044462225.1 Kocuria kalidii
CCGGGCCCCTGCCCGTGCCGTCCTGCGGCACCCTCAGTGCGCCCCCACTGCCCGGGCGTGCCGGGCCGCGGCCTCGGCACCCTGCGTCCAGCGGTCCCCGTGGCCGGGGAGCACCGTGCGCGCCCCGGTGGCCGCCACGGCGTCGAGGGACGCGAGGGCCACGGCCGAGTCGTTGGTGGCCGCGGCGGCGACGATCTGCGGGCCGCGCCGGCCGGTGTACGGGTCGAGCGTCACGAGCGCGTCCCCGCTGAGCACCGTCCCCCGGTCGGGGAGGTCCAGGACGCAGTGCCCGTCCGTGTGGCCGGGGGTGTGCACCACCACGGGCCGGCCCGGGACCGGCAGCGCGGCACCGGCCTCGAACGGGCGGACGTCCCGGACCCCCTTGACCGCGAGGGCTCCGGCCACCGCCATGCGGCCGAGCAGCGGCAGGGACCGCGGGTGCGTGAAGGGGTAGAGGAACCGGTTGCGCTCGGGCCGGTAGCGGTACGGGTGGGCCGCCAGCCGCGCGTCGTCCGGGTGGCCGAGCACGGGCAGCCCCCACTCCTCCTGAGCGCGGCGGGCGAAGCCCACGTGGTCGAAGTGCGCGTGCGTGAGCACGAGCGCCCGCACCTCGTCCGGGCGCCGCCCCCGCTCCTCCAGGGCCGCCAGCAGCATGGGCCACATGCTCGGCAGGCCGGCGTCCACGAGCGTGACGCCGTCGTCGTCCTCGACCAGGTAGCAGTTGACGTGGGCGTGGGTGATGCGGTGGATGCCGTCGGCCACTTCGGGGGTGAACATGGGTCTCCTCACTCGATCAGTGTGCTGATCATACCCGCCGGCCCGCGACACCGGCGGGGAGCCGCCCGCCGGGACGTCGTCCCGGTATCATGGGCCGCACCCCGACCCGCGGACCCCCCGGTCCGTCCGGCACCGGCCTCCGCTCCCCCGCGCCGGCCCTCGCCGCTCCCCCCGCACCCGTCCCCCCGAGAGGTCCCGCTGTGATCGACCAGCGTCCTGACGTCCTGCCCTCCGTCGAGATCGTCGCCGTGCCCTTCCACCGGCTCCGCCGGAACAAGTGGGCCCTGACCTTCGTCCCGGCGGACGGCGGCCGCCCCGTGCACCGGACGTTCCCGGTCTTCCGGGAGGCCGTGGCCGCCGCTCGCGCCCTGGCCCTGCAGCAGCGGGCGGCCGTCCGCGCCTGAGCCGGCCCGGCCCCGCCCGGCGGCGCCGGACCGGTGCGGCGGCGCCACGTGGTGCGCGGTCAGCCCCGCGCACGGGGTTCACTCGGCGAGCGCCTGCACCAGGACGTCGGCGACGGCCTGGCTCGACCGGGGGTTCTGTCCGGTGATGAGGTTGGCGTCGCGGACGACGTGGCTGGACCACGCGGGTCCGGTCTCCACGACGGCCCCCTTCTCCCGCAGGACGGTCTCCAGGAACCAGGGGGTGTTCGCCCCGGTCCCGCCGCCGAGCTCCTCCTCGTTGGTGAACGCGGTCAGCCTCCGGCCCGCGAACAGGAACGTGCCGTCGTCCTGGGCGCTGAGCAGGGCGGCCGGGCCGTGGCAGAACGGGGCGATGAACCGTCCGGCCCGGTCCGAGGACGCCAGGATCCGGCCGAGCGAGCGATCGTGGACGAGATCCGCCATCGGGCCGTGGCCGCCGGGCAGGACGACGGCGTCGTAGTCGTCGTGGTCGATCTCGGCGAGGGTGCGGGGCGCGGAGAGCTCGGCGGTGATCTCCTCCAGGTACCGGCGGAGCTCGTCGGCCCGTTCGCTGCCCCCGGCCGCGTCCGGGGCGAGGCTGGCCGGGTCGACGGTGGGCGGGCGCCCGCCCGGGGTGGCGACGTCGACCGTGTGCCCGGCCCGGCGCAGGGTCCGGTGGGCGACGACGAGCTCCTCCGCCCAGAAGCCGGTGGGGTGGTCGGTGCCGTCCCGCATGGTGAGGGAGTCGGCGGCCGAGACGATCAGCAGGACACGGGCCATGGCGGTTGCTCCTCGACGGTGGTGTCGTTCCGGGTGGTGTCGGTCCGGGCGGTGGCCCGGAGATGGTCTGGAGGTGGTCCGTCTTGCGTGCCGCAACGAGTCCGTGCGCGTGCTTATTCCGTCCCCGGCGCAGGGCGGGTCGACGGGCGGCACCGATAGGCTGACCGGGATTCCGGCACATCCGAGGAGGTCTTCGTGGAACAGCACATCGACGGGCACGACGAGCAGCACGACGAGCAGGGGCCCGGCCGGCGCACGGTGGTGATCACCGGCGCCAGCGACGGCATCGGCGCGGCGGCCGCCCGCGAGCTGTCGGCACGGGGCCACGAGGTGGTCGTCGTCGGCCGCTCGGCCGGCAAGACCGAGGCCGTGGCCGGGCCCCTCGGGGCGCGGCACTTCACCGCGGACTTCGCACGCCTCGACGACGTGCGCCGGCTCGCCGCGGACCTGCGGGGGGCCGTCCCGCGGATCGACGTCCTGGTCAACAACGCGGGCGGGATCTTCGACCGCCGCGAGGTGACGACCGACGGGCACGAGCAGACGTGGCAGGTCAACCACCTGGCGCCCTTCCTGCTCACCCACCTGCTGCTCGAGGGGCCGCTGGCGGGCGGGTCCGCGGTGCTCAACACCTCCAGCGTCGCGGCCCGCATCGGCCGGCTCTCCCAGCAGAGGCTCGTCGACGACCGGCGCTGGTCCCCGCAGCGGGCCTACGGGGACACGAAGCTCGCCAACATCCTCTTCACCCGCGGTCTCGCCCGCCGGTACGGGGAGGACGGTCTGGCCGCGGCGGCCTTCCACCCGGGTGGTGTCGCGACCAACTTCGCCTCGGGCACCAGCACTCCCCTGCGGTTCCTCTACGACACGCGCCTGGGCCGCCGGATCATGAGGACCCCGGAGCAGGGGGCGGAGACCCTCGTGTGGCTGGCCGACGGCACGGCCGGGCGGGACTGGCGCTCCGGGGGCTACTACGAGAAGCAAAAGCCGGCCCGCACCAACCCCCGCGCGGCCGACGACGCGCTCGCTGACGCCCTGTGGGAGCGCAGCGCCGAGCTCGTCGGGCTCGGCCCGGCGGCGGCCCGCTAGCCGGGGCCGCTGCTCGGGGGCTGATGCGTCGACCACCTCACCCGGCAACGGGCCTTCCGCATCGACGTCCCCATCGGCGGCACGGTGGCCGGAGCCCACGACGCGGCGCGCCGCGGGAACCCGCCCGGCGACCGCCCCACCCCGCGCGGTCCGAGCGCTCCCTCGGGCACGGCCCGGACTGACCGAAAGACCATGTGCGAACGAGAACTCCGCGGGTAGGTTGGGAACCGGACCGGCACCCCCGCCCGGCCCGGACACTCACCCCCCTCGGAAGGCACTGCCATGATCAATCTGGTCGGCGAGTTCGACGCGTTCTTCAACCCCAACTTCACCGCCATCCTCGGGATGTTCCTCGACCTGTTCCGCGCGGTCCTGCTCGGCGGCTGAGGCGGGATCCGGCCCGCCCCGATCGACCCCGTCCCCTCGGCGCCGCCGGTCTCCTCCGGCGGCGCCGAGGGCGTCTCCGGCCGCGGGCCCCCGGCCGTGCTCGCCGGGGCACGGGACCGACCGGCGGTGCCGCTAGCCTGGAGCCCATGGGCTGGCACATCGGCACCTCCGGGTGGAGCTACGACCACTGGGAGCACGTCCTGTATCCCCCCGGCACGCCCCCGGCGAGGCGGCTGGAGCTCTACACCCGCGTCTTCTCCACCGTGGAGCTCAACGCCAGCTTCTACCGCTGGCCGAAGGGCTCCACCTTCGCCGGCTGGAACCGGCGCCTGCCCGAGGGCTTCCGGATGACCGTGAAGGCGCCCCGCGGGCTGACGCACGCGAAGAAGCTCTACGCCCCCGAGACCTGGAGCCGACGGATGGCCGAGTCCTGGCACGAGCTGCGGGACCGGCGGGGCGTCCTCCTCGTCCAGCTGCCCCCGGCCCTGGCCCGCGACGACGCGCGTCTCGACTGGTTCCTGGCCGGCCTGCCCGACTGGCTGCCGGTCGCGGTGGAGTTCCGGCACGACAGCTGGACGCACCCGGAGGTCTTCGAGCTGCTCCGGCGCCACGGCGCCGCCTACTGCGTGCTGAGCGGGGCCGGGCTGCCCTGCGTCCTCGAGGCGACGGCGCCCTTCGTCTACGTCCGGTTCCACGGCCCCGACGACCACCACCTCTACGCGGGCTCCTATCCGGACGCCGACATGGCCTGGTGGGCGGACCGGATCCGGGAGTGGCACCACGACGGCCGCGAGGTCTGGGCGTACTTCAACAACGACGGCGAGGGCCACGCCGTGCGCAACGCCCTCACCCTGCGGCGGTTCCTCGAGGGCGGCTGAGAAGACGGCACGGGCCCCGGCTGCTCCGCCCGGGTGGGCGCAGCGGCCGGGGCCCGTGCGGGGTCGTGCCCGGGGGCGGTCAGCGCCGGACGCCGGGCCTGCCCCAGGAGAACGGCCCGAGGTGCTCGCCGGTCGCGCCCAGGTCCTCGACCTCGCCGGCGGACAGCACGGCCCCCGGGCTGTGCCCGTCGGCCTCGCACCGCACCACCACGACCATGTCGAGGTGGGCGGGCTCGTACGGAACGCCCAGGACGGTCTCCCCGGCACGCAGGTCCAGTCCCGGCCGGTCGACCAGCATCCGGTAGCGGGACACCCGGGGCGCGGCCGCCTCGGACGTGGTGGGCGCGGGCGTCAGGCTGTGTGCTGTCATGGTGGAACCTCCTGGTGATGGAGCGCACCGGAGGCTCGAGGGACTCCGGTGCCGGATGGGGGTGCTCGACATCGTTGTCCGTCTTCAGGATAGCGGCACGCGCACCGGGCCGGTGCCGGATCGGCCGGTGATTCGAGTCGCACCGGCGACGCCCCGGCAGGCTCCGACGTGGCCCGACGGAGCCCGGGGGCGTGCTGCGGGGCTCGACGGGGCCTCCACCGCCGCACCCGCTCCGGACCGCCCGGACCTGCCGGGCGGGCGATCCCCGGGCATAGGCTGGGCCCACGATCCCCGAGAAGGACAGGAGCCGGGAATGGACCGCTACGAGGAGCCCGCCGACCGCGACGAGGCCTACGCCGCGACGAGCCAGGACGATCTGGGCGTCCGTGACGAGAACTGGCTGACCGCCTCCACGGACGAGGACAACCGGCGCGAGGACGACCGGCCGGAGAGCACCGCGGACCGCACCGTGCCACCGGAGATCACGGACACCGGGCGCACCGGCGGGGACGGGCAGGACGGCTGACCCGGGGCACGTCCCCGCTGTCCTGCGACCCGAACGGTGCCGGAGAGGACGACCGTGCTGACCGACCCCCGCCAGGTGGCCGACGGTTTCGCCGAGGCCTGGAACGACGCCGACGCCGACGCCCTGGCCTCCCTGTTCGTCCCCGACGCCGACTTCGTCAACGTGGTCGGCCTGTGGTGGACCACCCGTGACCAGATCCGTGCCCACCACGCCTACGGGTTCCGGCACATGTTCGGCGACTCCGTCCTGATCCTCCGGCGGGTCACCGTCCGGCGCCTCGGCGACGACGCCGCGGTCGTGCACGCCGCCTGGCGCATGACCGGCCAGGTGAACCCGGACGGCGGAGGGGCCGGGGAGCGGACCGGGGTGCTCACCTGCACCGTGGCCCGGCAACCCGACGGCGGCTGGCTCGCGGTCAGCGCCCAGAACACCGACGCGGTCCCCGGCGCCCAGACGCACGTGGCGACCGGGGACCGGCTGGTTCCGGAGAACTACTCCCGGCGACGCACGGGACGGCGCTGAGGGCACGGGCCGCGAGGCGGGCCCGGACCGGCCGCCGGCGCCGCCCGGCCGGCGTCGGGCACGCCGGCCCCCGCACCTCGCGCCACGTCGTCGCGGTGCTCACGCCACCGGGACCGCCCGGACGGTGTCAGGCCACGGCCTTCCGCACGAGCTCGCTGATGGCCGCCTCGCCGGCCGCCCCCAGCCCGGTGAGGGCGTAGGACGTCGGCCACATGCCACCGTCGTCGTCGAGATGCGCCTCGGGACCGAAGCCGAACGACGAGTAGCGCTCCTTGTCCTTCTGCCCGCTGCGGAAGAAGCAGACCACCTTCCCGGCCCGGGCGTAGGCCGGTTGGCCGTACCACAGCTTCGGTGCCAGCTCCGGAGCGGCGGCGGTGACGACGGCGTGCACGCGCTCGGCCAGCTCCCGGTCCGGGGACGCCATCTCGGCGATCGTCGACAGCACTGCCGCCTCGTCGGCGGCGGCCTTCCTGCCGCCACGGCCTCCGCGCGCCTCTGCCCTCAGCTCCGCGGCCCGCGCCCTCCTGGCCCCCCGCTCATGCTCGGCGAACCCCTGCGCCGCGGCGTCGTCCGGTGCCTTCTCGCCGGCCCTCGAGGTGTCGCTCATCGTGTGCCTCTCCGCGTCGATCGGTGGTTCCAGTATTCCTCCACGCCAGCCGCCACGGCACGATCGGCGTGCTGTGTTTCCCGGTTCCGTCGACGGCCCGACCGCCCCGCGACGCCCCGGCGCAGCCGGGCGCCGGCTTCCGCACGGAGTCGCGCCCCAGCAGGACCGTGCGTGATGTCGTGCCCGGAGTGTCAACATGTGTTGACGCGCGCTCGACCGTCATCGTAGGTTGACGGCCAGGAGGTGTGCCGGCGATGGAAGAGGGCACGATGAGCGCACTGGCGGCGCAGGCGGAGGACGACGACCCGTTGCGGGCGCTGGCCGCCACGGCGCAGCTGCACCGGCAGGTGTCCCAGCGGGAGGCCGTGGCCGTGCGCCGGGCCCGCGCGCGAGGGGCGTCGTGGTCGCAGATCGCCGCGGCCCTTGGAGTGAGCCGGCAGGCCGTGCACCGCAAGTACGGGGGATCGGGATGCGAGCGTGACTGAGACGACGGCCGACGACGCACCGGCACCCCGGGGGCAGCTGCGGGACCTGACGGGCTATCTCACGGAGCACCGCGGCGTGCTGGGCGTGGTGCTGGTCCTGTCCGTGCTGGGGGCAGGCCTGAGCCTGGCACAGCCGCTGGTCGTCAACCGCGTGATCCGGTCCATCGGCACGGACCAGGCGCCGGCACCGGTGGTGACCGTGCTCGTGCTGCTGGTGCTCGGCGCCGGCCTGGTGGGCGCGGTGCAGCAGTACCTGCTCGAACGCACGGCCGAGGGCGTGGTGCTCACCGCGCGGCGGCGGCTGGTGGGGCAGCTGCTGCACCTGCCGGTGCGCGAGCTCGATGCCCGCCGGGCCGGGGACCTGGTCTCCCGGGTCGGCTCGGACACCACCATGGTGCGGGCCGCCCTGACCGGGGGGCTGGTGGACGCCCTCGGCGGGTCGCTGGTGTTCGCCGGCGCGCTGGTCGGCATGGCGGTGCTGGACCCGCTCCTGCTCGGCATCACGCTGGGCGTCGTCGTGCTGGCCGTGCTGGCCGTGCTGGCCGCCTCGGCGCGGATCCAGACCCTCACCCGGGCCGCGCAGGACGCCGTGGGCCGGCTCGCCGCCGGCGTGGAGCGCGCCGTGTCGGCGGTGCGCACCATCCGGGCCGGCGGAGCCACCGAGCGGGAGGTGGCCCGGCTCGAGACCGAGGCCGTGTCGGCCTGGGAGTACGGGGTGCGCGTGGCCGGCGTCGGCGCGGTGCTCTGGCCGATCAGCGGGCTCGCCGTCCAGGGGTCGTTCCTCGTCGTCCTCGGCGTGGGCGGCTCCCGGGTGGCGGCCGGCACGCTGGCGGTCGCCGACCTGGTGACCTTCATCCTCTTCCTGTTCATGATGGTGATGCCGCTGGGTCAGTTCTTCTCCGCCATCACCACGGTCCGCACCGCCCTGGGCGCCCTGGGCCGCATCCAGGAGATCCTGGACCTGCCCCGCGAGGACGCGGGCGACCAGGTGCCGAGCGGGGCCGGCCCCGGAGCCGTGCCGACCGGAGCCGTGGAGCGAGGACGTCCCGCCACGCTGACCTTCGACCACGTCACGTTCTCGTACCGGCCGGGCCGCCCCGTGCTCGACGCCGTCAGCCTCACGGTCCCGGCCGGGTCGACCACCGCGATCGTCGGGCCGTCGGGCGGCGGGAAGTCGACGCTGCTCGCCCTGGTCGAGCGCTTCCACGACCCCGAGCGCGGGGCGATCCGCCTCGACGGCACAGATCTGCGGGCCCTGTCCCGCTCGGACCTGCGGTCCCGGATCGGCTTCGTCGAGCAGAACGCCCCGGTGCTGGCCGGAACCGTCCGGGAGAACCTCCTGCTCGCCGCTCCCGAGGCCGACGAGGCCTCCTGCCGGGCGGTGCTGGCCTCCGTCAACCTGCTGGAGCGTCTCCAGGAGCACCCCGAGGGCCTGGACGCCACGGTCGGGGACGACGGCGCCGGCCTCTCCGGTGGCGAACGCCAGCGCCTGGCGATCGCCCGCGCCCTGCTCGCGGACACCCCGCTGCTGCTGCTCGACGAACCCACGGCCAGCCTGGACTCCCGCAACGAGCAGGCCCTGCACGCCGCCATCCGCTCCGCCGCGGCCGGGCGGACGGTGCTCATCGTGGCCCACCGCCTGTCCACCGTCGTCCGCGCCGATCAGATCGTGGTGCTCGACCGCGGACGCCTGACCGCGGCCGGGACGCACGAGGAGCTCCTGGACACGTCGGAGCTCTACCGCGAGCTGGCCCGCCACCAGCTGCTCGTCCGGCCGGCGGTCAGTCCTCCGGGATCCACTGCGTGCCGTCGGCCCGGGCGTTGAGCTCGTAGGCGGTCCGCCCGTCGAGGGACTCGCGGAGGATGTCCGCGTGCCCGGCGTGCCGGGCGTTCTCCTCGACCATGTGCAGCGCCACCCACCGGGCGGGCCACGTTCCCAGGTCACGCGGGAACCACGGGGCGTCCGGGACGGGGATGCGTGCCTCCGGGTCGGCGGTGCGCAGTCCGGCCTCGACGCGGTCGGCCAGCGCCAGCAGGGCCGCGCGCAGGGACTCGGCGGTGTCCTCCGGGCGCACGGCCTCCGGCAGGATCGCCCCGGCCGCGTGGCCCTCCTCGTCCGGCAGGTCGGCCGGCGGATCGTCCGAGGCCCGGCCGGGGGCGGTGAGCACGGCGAACGGACCGTGCTCACCGATGTACAGGACGTGCCGGGCCAGCGCGCCCAGGCTCATGGCGCTCGCGGAGGCGGTCGTGCGCAGCTGCTCGGGGTCGAGTCCCTGCAGCGTGCAGGCGACCTGGCGGATCTGCTGGCTCGCGAAGGCGGCCAGGCCGTCGCGCTCGTCGGTGACGGTCCGGGTGAGGAAGGGCATGGTGGGCTCCTGCGGTGTCGTGCGGATGGGTGTCGTGCGGTTCGGCAACGGGCTGATCGGGGACGTGGCCGGGTCCGGCGGGACGGGGCCGGTCGGGCCGGTCGGCGGCGCCGGTGCCGACGTCGAGGACGGCCATCGCGGTTCCTTCCGGTCCGGGGTGCTCCGGGCTGGCTCCCGGGGGGACGAGGCCAGTGTCCGCCCAGGAGCGGACAGATGCTGTCCGCCGGTCCGAGGAGACTGGTCCCATGACCGATCCCACGCGCCGGGTGCTGCGTATGCTCTCCCTGCTGCAGTCCCGCCCGGTGTGGAGCGGACCCGAGCTGGCCGCCGAGCTGGGCGTCACGGTGCGCTCCGTGCGCCGGGACGTCGACCGGCTGCGGGAGCTGGGCTACCCGGTGCCGGCCGGCCGGGGACCCGGCGGCGGCTACCGCCTGGGGCAGGGGCGGCGGCTCCCGCCCCTGCTGCTGCAGCCGGAGGAGGCGGTGGCCGCGGCCGTGGGGCTGCGGCTGGCGGCGGCGTCGGGGATCGACGGGCTGGGAGAGGCCGCGCTGCGGACGCTGACGACCCTGGACCAGGTGATGCCGCCGGGTCTGCGCGAGGAGGTCGCCGCCGTGGCGGGAGCCGTCGACGTCGTGGTCCCGGCCGGGCCGGGTGTGGACGCGGACGTCCTGGTCCTGCTGGCACGGGCCGTCCGGTCCCGGGTGCTGGTGCGCCTGGACTACGAGACGCGGGACGGGCGGCGGGCCGAACGCCGGATCGAGCCGTACCGGGTGCTGTCGCTGGGACGGCGGTGGTACCTGTTCTGCTGGGACCTGGACCGGGAGGACTGGCGCACGTTCCGGCTGGACCGGATCCACGGCGGGCGCGCCACCACCTTCCGGTTCGCCCCGCGCCCGGTGCCCGACGTCGAGGAGCACGTGCGCCGGTCGGTCACCGCGTGGGCCTTCGCGCACACCGTGCGTGTGCGTCTGCTGGCGCCGCTGGCGCAGGCCGCGGACGCCGTCCCGGCGCAGGCCGTGCGGCTCACCGCCGACGGCCCCGCCGCGTGCCTGCTGGAGGCGGGAGGGGAGGACCTGGGCGAGATCGCCCTCCACCTGGTGCGGACCGGCTTCGAGTTCGAGGTCCTCGAACCGCCGGAGCTGGCGGCGGTGCTGCGGGACATGGGGCAGCGGATGCTCAGGGCAGGCACGGCAACCGGGGAGTCCCCGCGCGGTCCCGGTGGCCGGGCCTCGGATCCGCCGGTGCCGAGCGCATAGGATCCACAGAGGCGCTCTCCCGGGCACTCCCCTGCGCCCGGCCCCTGCGGTCTCCGCACGCACCGACGACAGGACACCTCCCATGCGCAGCCCCGCCACCGCCCTGCTCGCTCTCTCCGTCCTGGTCCTGACCGGCTGCGGGCCGACCGCCGACGACATCGCCGCGATGGCGGACGGCGAGACCACCTACGACGACGCCCTGGCCCTGCGCCAGGACGTCGTCGACGCCGGCGTCGAGTGCCCGAGCGTCGAGCAGATGTCCTCCCCGGCCGCCGCGGGGACGACCTTCCTGCAGTGCGACGGCACCATGGCCATGGCAGTGGCCGACTCCGAGGAGCGCCTGGCCGAGCTGCTGGCCGGCATCGGCGGCGAGGAGCACGCACCGTTCCTGCACGAGGCCAACTGGATCGTGATCGCCAGGAGCGAGGCCCCGCTGGAGGTGCTGCAGGCCGAGATCGGGGGGCGGATCACCGCGAGTCCCTGAGCCGTCACGGGTGCCGGCCCCCGTCCGCCCCCGTGGGAGGAGGGGCGGGTCGCGACCGGCGTCGTCCTGCCGGGGACCGGCCATGACCGCCGACGAGCACGAGCGCCGGTCCGACCCCACAGAGAAGGGCGGACCGACGCTCGTCACGTCCTGTCGCCCCTGGCCGGGCGACACCTCCATCGTGACACCGTCCGGGCGACCACCGCACACCGGCCTCCCGGATGACGTCCGGAGGACCGCCGGGATCCGACCGCGGGCCGGGTCGCCCGCCGCGACGACGGCGTCGTTCCGCGGTCGGGAGCCTCACCGGCGTCGCCGGGGACGGAGCGGCGGCGGCGCTCCACCCGACCTGTGCCGGGCACGGCCGGCAGGGGGCGACGCCGATCGTCCCCGGTGCCGGGGACACCGGCCCCCTGCGGCACCGCCCACGGCCCGCGGGGCCGGGAACGGCAGGGCTACTGGATCTGCTGCCGGGTGCGGGAGATGGTCTCCTGCAGACCGGGCGTGCTCCCGCCGTCGTCGACGAAACTGAGAGCCGCCCCGCACCCCATGGCACCGAGACCCAGCGCCAGCAGCGCCGTCAGCGGCCCGGCGAGCTCGCCGCCCTGGGCGACCGCACCGAGACCCGCCGTCATCGCGATGAGGGCCACCGCGGCACCGCACCCCATGAGCACGGCCGTCACCTTTGATTGCTTCTGCAAATGCTCCACGCCCCCCACACTAGACCTTTGTCCACTTTTCATCCACCGACGACAGAAGGTGACGCCCGGACCGACCCGGGAAGGAGCTCGCGGACGGCCCGGCCGATATGCAGAGGACGTGGGACCGGGGCACGCACGACGACTCGCGACGATCGCTGCCGGGCCAGCAGATGCGCGGGCCCCCGGGTCACGCCGGCGCCGCAGCCTCTGCCTCCTGCTCGGGGCCCCCGTCGGCCACCGCCGGCGGCCCGTGCACGGACGCCGCGGACAGGACGAACGCACGGCAACGACGACAGCCCCGTCGACGACAGGCTTCCTGCTCCTGTCGACGACGGGGCTGTCGTCTCCGGCCCGACCGGGCCGCTTCCTGTGCGCGAGGGGGGACTTGAACCCCCACCCTCTAATACGAGGACTAGCACCTCAAGCTAGCGCGTCTGCCTATTCCGCCACCCGCGCGAGTGGATCCAGGTCGATCGGACGGCCGTCTCCGGCTGCCCTCCCTGAACGCAACAGGAAACAAGCTACCACATGCGCGCTCGCCGTTCACGTCGGGGCGCTGCCGACGGCGGCCGCCCCGGCCGCCGGACGACGCCCGGGCCCCACGGGGCTCAGAGCACGGAGCGGTAGACCTCCACGGTGCGCTCGGCGATGGACTCCCACGCGAAGTGCTCCTCCGCACGGCGTCGGCCGGCGGCGCCCATCTCCCGGGCCCGCGCGGGGTCCGAGACCACGTCGGTCAGCGCCGCCGCGAAGTCCGCCACGAACTTCTCGGGATCCACCGGCGTGCCGGTCCCGTCCTGGGCCTGCTCGAGGTCGACCAGGCGGCCGGTCTGTCCGTCGACGACGACCTCGGGGATGCCGCCGGTGGCGGAGGCGACCACGGCGGTGCCGCAGGCCATCGCCTCGAGGTTGACGATCCCGAGGGGCTCGTACACGGACGGGCAGGCGAAGGCCGTGGCGCCGGAGAGGATCTGGACGACCTCGCGGCGCGGCAGCATCTTCTCGATGAGCACCACCCCGGACCGGGTGGCCCTGAGGTCGTCGATGAGCGCGTTGACCTCGGCCCCGAGCTCCGGGGTGTCGGCGGCCCCGGCGCACAGCACCAGTTGGACGTCCTCCGGCAGCCGGGCCGCTGCGCGCAGCAGGAAGGGCACGCCCTTCTGCCGGGTGACGCGGCCGACGAACGCCACGGAGGGCCTGGCCGGGTCGATGCCGTAGGACTCGAGCACGTCGGTGTCCTCGTCGGGCACCCACTGGCTGACGTCGATGCCGTTGTGCACCGTCCGGACCCGGTCGGGGTCCACCTCCGGATAGGACCTCAGGATGTCCTGGCGCATGCCGTCGGACACGGCGATGATCGCGGCGGCCGCCTCGTAGGCGGTCTTCTCGACGAAGGACGAGACCGCGTACCCGCCGCCGAGCTGCTCGGCCTTCCAGGGGCGCAGGGGCTCCAGGGAGTGGGCGGAGAGCACGTGCGGGACGCCGTACATCAGCGACGCGAGGTGTCCGCCCATGTTGGCGTACCAGGTGTGGGAGTGCACCAGGTCGGCGCCGGCGATGTCCCCGATCATGGCCAGGTCCACCCCCAGCGTCTGGATCGCGGCGTTGGCGCCGGCCAGGTCCGACGGCACCGGATAGGCCTGCACCTCCGCGCCGGCGACCCTCGGTTCGCGCGGAGCACCGAAGCACCGCACCCTCAGGTCGACGAGCGGGGCCAGGACCCGCGACAGCTCGGACACGTGGACCCCGGCGCCGCCGTACACCTCGGGCGGGAACTCCTTGGACAAGATATCTACTCGCACGGTTCCGAGCGTACTGCAGGATCGCGGCCCTGCCACGAGAATTCCGGCGGCGGGCGTGCGGCACCGCGCCCACGGTGACACATCATGACTCCTGTGCGGCCCGTCACGCCGGGTCGCGACTGTTAAGACACAATGAAGGCGCCTGTCGAGTGGTTCCGCACCGCGAGGCGGAGATGTTGCGCCCGATCGCCGAAGAAGTCAGAGAGGTTCCCATGGCCCACCGTAAGAAGGTACTCGCGATCGTCCTGGCCGGAGGCGAGGGCAAGCGCCTGATGCCGCTGACCGAGGACCGAGCCAAGCCAGCGGTGCCCTTCGCGGGCGGCTACCGGCTGATCGACTTCGCGCTGTCCAACATCGTGAACTCCGGCTACCTCCAGGTCGTGGTGCTCACCCAGTACAAGTCGCACTCCCTGGACCAGCACGTCACCCAGACCTGGCGCCTGTCCAACCAGCTGGGCAACTACGTGGTGACCGTCCCGGCGCAGCAGCGGCGGGGCAAGGAGTGGTTCCTGGGCTCCGCCAACGCCATCTTCCAGTCGATGAACCTCATCGACGACGAGAAGCCGGACATCGTCGTGGTGGTCGGCGCGGACCACGTGTACCGGATGGACTTCTCGGCCATGGTGGACTTCCACATCGCCTCGGGCGCCCGCGCCACCGTCGCGGGGGTCCGCCAGCCCATGGAGATGGTGACGTCCTTCGGCGTGATCGAGACGGACCCCGAGGACGTCACGAAGATCACCCGGTTCGTGGAGAAGCCCGAGAGCACGGCTCCCCTGCCGGACGACCCCAACGCCTTCTTCGCCTCCATGGGCAACTACGTCTTCGACACCGACGCGCTCGTCGAGGCCCTGCGGGCGGACGAGACGAAGGACGGCACCAGTCACGACATGGGCGGGGACATCATGCCGTGGTTCGCGGACCGCGGCGAGGCCGCCGTCTACGACTTCACGGACAACGACGTCCCGGGCTCCACGGACCGTGACCGGCAGTACTGGCGCGACGTCGGCACCCTGGACTCGTACTACGACTCGCACATGGACCTGATCCGCCCGCTGCCCGTGTTCAACCTGTACAACTACGCGTGGCCCCTCTACACCCACGAGATGCAGGCCCCGCCGGCCAAGCTCGTGCGCGGCCCCCACGGCGAGGGCGGCATCGCCACGGACTCGATCCTCTCGCGCGGGGTCCTGGTCACGGGCGGGCGCGTGACCGAGTCGGTGCTCTCCCCCAAGGTGCTGGTCCACAACGACGCCACCGTCAACCAGTCCATCCTGCTGCCCAACGTGCAGGTCGGCGCGGGTGCCGTGGTGGAGAAGTGCATCCTCGACAAGAACGTCGTGGTGCCGCCGGGCGTGCAGGTCGGCGTGGACCGGGCGCAGGACGAGGCCCGCGGCCTGACGGTGACCGCGTCCGGGATCACCGTCGCCCCGAAGAACTACCGCTTCGAGAAGTAGGGACGGAGCACCCGCCACGGCGGGGCCGTGCACCCGCCGGGGTGCGCGGCCCCGCCGCCGTCACGCCGTCTGCGTGACCTCGACCTTGACCTCCAGGCCCGAGGTCCCGCCCCCGCCCGTGACCATGCCCTTGAGCGGGGTCACGTCGGTGTAGTCGCGGCCCCGGGCCACGGTGACGTGGAAGTCGGTGAGCTGCGTGTGGTTGGTGGGGTCGTAGGCGTACCAGCGGTCGTTCCACCACTCCACCCACGCGTGGGACTCCCCCGGCACGGTCGTGCCGATGCCCGCCTCGTAGTCGGGGTGCAGGTACCCGGAGACGTAGCGGGCGGGGACCCCGATGTGGTGCATCATGCCGATGGCCACGTGCGCGAGGTCCTGGCACACGCCCTTGGCCTCCCGCCAGGCGGCCTCGGCGTCCGTGTGCACGCCGGTGACCCCCGGCACGTACTGCATGTGCGAGGCGATGCCCCGGAAGATCGAGGCGGCCGCCGCGGCCGGGTCCGCCGACTCCTTGCGGATCTCCTCGGCGACCTTCTCCAGCTCGGGTCCGATCCGGGTGAGCGGGGTCTGCGGGACGAAGTCGGAGACCGCGTCCAGGACCTCGGCCGTTGCCAGCTCCTCCCAGCTCAGCCCGTCGGAGGCCTCGTCGCCGGGCCGCCGGTGCACCTCGACGGTGGCGGAGGAGCGGATCTCGAGGTGCCGGTGCCGGCCCTGGATGTCGAAGGCCGCGACCCGCGTCCCCCAGTAGTCCCGGTAGTTGCTGACCGTGGCGGTCCCGGGACTCAGGGTCAGCTCCGCCTCGAGGACGATCTGCTCGTCGTCGGAGACGGGGGTCATCCGGGCCTCGTTGTAGGACTTCGAGACGGTGTCGTTGTAGTCGTAGCGGGTGGTGTGGTCGATCTTGAGCCGGGTCACAGCATGCCTCCGAACCAGGACGCCTCGACGGCGTGCGAGAAGTACTTGGCGCCCACGGACTCGGACGCCTTCGCGCACGCGGCCTGGACGTTGTTGAGGTGCTCGGGCAGCACCGCGATCAGGTCCTCCGCGTGGTGGAACTCCAGGGCGGTCCGGGCCTCGCCGATGATCCGGCGGGCGTCGTCCTTGAAGCCGACCCGCTGGATGCCGGGCTCCAGGTCGACCATGATGCCCTCCGCCGTGGTGAGCGCGTGCAGGATCGAGCGCGGGAAGAGCCGGTCGAGGAGCAGGAACTCGGTCGCGGACTCGTCGCTGAAGGTCCCGTACCGGGTGCGCAGGAACGCCTCGTAGGCACCGGCGCAGTGCAGGATCGACACCCACGACATGCCCGACGTGGACGTGGACCGCGTCCACAGCAGCCGGGACGTCATGTCCGCCCGCTCGATCGCGGCGCCCAGGGACAGGAACATCCAGGACTCGTCGTGGGACATGGTCATCTGCACCTGCCCGCGCACGGTCGCCATCCGCTCGATGGTCCAGTGGCACACCCGGAAGGTGCCGACGACGTCGCGGCGGTGCTGCCCGAGGCCGTAGTAGGTGGAGTTCAGGGACTCCCACATGGCCGAGGACACGGTCTCCCGGGCGCGGCGGGCGTTCTCGCGGGCGGCGTGCAGGGACCCGGAGATCGAGGTCAGGCAGTTCTTGTTCCAGGCGAGCTCGTGGATCATCGACCGGACGCTGTAGTCGCCGTCGGCCGGCGCCACGCCCATGACGTCCATGATCCGGCGCACCTCCCCCTCCTGCTCGCTCACGGGCAGCTGCGTGATGCGCTCGAGGTGGACGTCCAGGATCCGCGCGACGCCGTCGGCGCGCTCGACGTAGCGGCCGATCCAGAACAGGGACTCGGCGATGCGGCTCAGCATGAGGGCCCCTCTCCTGTGCGGGTCGACGCAGTGCGGGATGCAGTGCGGGTGGCGGCGCCGGAGGCAGTGGTGGGCGCCGTGCGGGTCTCCGGACCCGGGTGCGACGACGCCTGTTGCTGCTGCTGCTGCTGGCCGCCGCCGCCCTCGTCCTGCCAGGAGGCGGAGACCGGCCACGTGTGCACCGAGGAGTCGACGTCCTTGGGCGGGGCCTGGCCGGGGTCGAGGTCCTGGGTCTGCGGCTGGCCGAGCACCCAGGTGTCCTTCGAGCCGCCGCCCTGCGAGGAGTTCACGATCAGCGAGCCTTTCTGCATGGCCACGCGGGTCAGCCCGCCGGGCAGCACGTAGACCTCGTCGCCGCTGTTCACCGCGAAGGGCCGCAGGTCCACGTGCCGGGGGCTGAACTCCCCCTCCGCGAACGTCGGCACCGTGGACAGCTGCAGCACCGGCTGCGCGATCCACCCGCGCGGGTCGGCGAGCACCTTCGCCCGCAGCTCCTCCAGCTCGGCCTCGGTGGCCTGCGGCCCGATCACCAGGCCCTTGCCGCCGGAGCCGTCCACGGGCTTGACCACCAGCTCGTCCAGGTGCTCCAGCACGTAGGCGCGGGACTCGTCCTCCTCCAGCCGGTAGGTGTCCACGTTGGGCAGCACCGGCTCCTCGTCGAGGTAGTACCGGATGAGGTCGGGGACGTAGGAGTAGGTGAGCTTGTCGTCGGCCACGCCGTTGCCGATCGCGTTGGCGATGGTGACGTTGCCGGCCCGGGCGGCGTTGACCAGTCCCGAGCAGCCGAGCACGGAGTCGGAGCGGAAGTGCAGCGGGTCGACGAACTCGTCGTCGATCCGCTTGTAGATCACGTCCACGCGCTGCTCGCCGTCGGTGGTCCGCATGTACACCTTGTCGCCGCGGACCACGAGGTCGCGGCCCTCCACGAGCTCCACCCCCATGAGCCCCGCCAGCAGGGTGTGCTCGAAGTAGGCGGAGTTGAACACGCCCGGGGTGAGGACGACCACCGTGGGATCCTCGGCCGCCTCCGGGGCCGTGGCCCGCAGGGCCTTGTACAGGTGACGGGGATAGGCCTCGACGGCGCGGATCGGCTGGGACATGAAGGCCTCGGGGAGGCCCTTGGTCATGGCCCGCCGGTTCTCGATGACGTAGGAGACGCCGGAGGGCACGCGCACGTTGTCCTCGAGGACCCGGAACACGCCCTGCTGGTCCCGGACCACGTCGATGCCCGCCACGTGGATCCGGACGCCGCCCGCGGGCCGGAAGCCCCACACCGCCCGGTGGAAGTGGGCGGAGGACGTGATCAGCGCCTTCGGCACGATCCCGTCCGCCACGACCCGCTGCTCGCCGTAGACGTCGTCGAGGAAGCACTCCAGGGCCCGGACCCGCTGCTTGACCCCGCGCTCGATCACGTCCCACTCCCCGGCGGTGATCACCCGGGGCACGATGTCGAGCGGGAAGGGGCGCTCCTCCCCCGCGAAGTCGAAGGTCACGCCCCGGTCCAGGAACGACCGGGCCATGGAGTCGGCGCGGGTGTTGACGTCGCTGAGGGTGAGGTCGTCGAGGACCCCGCCGATGCGGTCGTAGCCGGGGCGGACCTGCTGGTCGGCCGTGTACATCTCGTCGTAGGCCGCCGCCACGGCCATGTCGGTGGCGTAGTTCTCGAACAGGTCGGACATGTCGGGCGATCACATGCCTTTCGGGGTCGGGGCGGTCGGCACGGGGAGGCCGTACGGGAAGTATGGACCGGCCGTATTTCGCAGCGGTAACCGTCGTCCGGAGCGTTTCCCCGATTGTGCCACGCGCCACGCCAAGGGATGCCGGAGACCGTGCCCCTACGATGGGAGGGCGTGTCCGCCGGGAGGCGGGCACGCCGCCGCGCCCGCTGCCGGGGTGCGGCGGCCACGACGGAAGGACGCGATGCACGCCCCGGACCCCCCGCTCCGTGTCACGGTGGTCGTGGCCACCCGCAACCGCCGCGACGAGCTCGTCGCGCACCTGGGCCGGCACGAGGGCCCGGTCGTCGTCGTCGACAACGCGTCCACGGACGGCTCCGTGGACGCGGTGCGCGCCGCGCACCCCCACGTGCGGGTCGTGGAGCTGCCCCGTAACCTGGGCGCCGTGGCCCGAACGGTCGGCGTCCGGCTCGCCCGCACGCCCTACGTGGCCTTCGCCGACGACGACTCGTGGTGGGCCCCCGGCGCGCTGGCCCGCGCGGCGGCCGTCTTCGACGCCCACCCCCGGCTCGGCCTGCTCGCCGGGTCCATCGCCGTGGGACCCGAGGAGCGCCCCGATCCGCTCAACGCCGTGCTGGCCGCGTCCCCGCTGGGCATCCCGACGGGGTGTCCCGGCCCCGCGCTGCTCGGCTTCGTGGGCTGCGGGGCCGTCGTGCGCCGGTCCGCGTTCCTGGCGGCCGGCGGCTTCGACGACGTCGTGCGCTTCCCCGGAGAGGAGGAGCGCCTCGCCCTGGACCTGTTCGACGCCGGGTGGCGGCTGTCCTACGTGCCGGAGGTCCGCGCCCACCACCATCCCTCGCCGCGGCGGGAGACGGACGGCCGCCGGCAGGCCGAGCTCGTGCGCAGCCGACTGCTCACCGCGCTCATGCGCCGGCCCTGGCGGGTCGTCGCGCGCGAGCTGCGGGGGGCCCTGCGCGGCGGCGCCGCGGGACGCCGGGGCGTGCGCGGTGCCCTCCCCCGGGTGCCCGCCGCCCTGCGCGCCCGCCACCGGGTGTCCCCGACCACGGAGGCCGCGCTCGCGCTGCTGCAGGCCCCGACCCCCACCGACCCCACCGCACCGGAGGAGAACCCGTGACCGAGACCGCCCCCCGCCCCGAGGACTCCTCCGGCACCGGACCCGACGGGCGCGTCGCGGTCGTGATGATCACGCACAATCGCCGGGACGAGGCCCTGCTCGCGCTCGACCGGCTGGGCGAGCTGCCCGAGCGGCCGCACGTGGTGGTGGTCGACAACGGCTCCGCGGACGGCACGGCGGACGCGATCCGCGGGCGGCACCCCTGGGCGGAGCTCGTCGCGAGCCCCGTCAACCTCGGCGCGGTGGGCCGCAACATCGGGATCGACCGCGTCGGCACGCCGTACGTGGCGTTCTGCGACGACGACACGTGGTGGGAGCCGGGCTCGCTCCGGCGCGCGGCCGACGCGCTCGACGCCCACCCCCGCCTCGGCGTGGTCACGGGCCGGATCCTCGTGGAGCCCGGGTCCCGGGAGGACGCCATCAACGCGGAGCTGCTGCACTCGCCGGTCGAGGGGCCCGCGTGGATGCCCGGTCCCGCGCTGGGCAGCTTCCTCGCGGGGGCGTCCGTGGTCCGCCGGTCCGCGTTCCGCGCGGTGGGCGGGTTCAGCGAGCGGCTGTGGCTGGGCGGCGAGGAGGAGCTGCTCGCGGCGGACCTCGCCACGGCGGGCTGGGAGCTGGTGCACCTGCCCGGCGTGGTGGTCCACCACCAGGCCTCGACGGTCCGGGACCCGCACCTGCGGCGGCGGCACGGCCTGCGCAACACCCTGTGGTTCATCTGGCTGCGCCGGCCGCTGCGCGCGGCCCTGCGCCGCACCCGGGACGTGGTCGGCTCCGCCCCGCGGGACCGGGTCACGGCCCTGGCCCTGCTCGACGCCGTGCGCGGGGCGCCGTGGGTGCTGCGCGAGCGGCGCCCCCTGCCCGAGCACGTCGAGCGCCGGTTCGTGGCGCTTGAGGAGTCCCAGCGCAGCAGCCCCGCCCGGCGCTACGTCAGCTGAGGGACCCGCCGCCACCCCGGCGGAGCGGGCCGCTGCGCCGGCCGGACCGCCGGGCCGGGGCCGTCAGCGGGACCGCGCCGCGTCGCCCGTCCGGGGCAGGCCGGCGCCCTCCCGGAACCACGCGACCGTGCGCTCCAGCCCGTCCGCCCACGGGACCTCCGGGGCCCAGCCGAGGACCTCGGTGGCCAGCGTGGTGTCGGGCCGGCGCACCATGGGGTCGTCGACGGGCCGGTCGACGAACACGAGCTCCGAGGACGAGCCCGTCGCGGCGACGACGTCGCGGGCGATCTGCAGCACGGACAGCTCGTGCGGGTTGCCGATGTTCATGGGTCCACTGTGCCCGCTGCCGGCCAGGGCCAGGATGCCGCGCACGAGGTCGGAGACGTAGCACACGGAGCGGGTCTGGCCGCCGTCGCCGGCCACGGTGAGCGGCTCCCCCGCCAGGGCCTGGCGGATGAACGTGGGGATCGCACGGCCGTCGAAGGGCCGCATCCTCGGTCCGAAGGTGTTGAAGATCCGCACGATCGCCGTGTCCACCCCGTGCTCGGCGCGGTAGGCCACCGTCAGGGCCTCCGCGAAGCGCTTGGCCTCGTCGTAGACCCCGCGCGGGCCCACCGGGTTCACGTGGCCCCAGTAGCTCTCCGGCTGCGGGTGGACCTGCGGATCGCCGTAGACCTCCGAGGTCGAGGCGAGCACGAAGCGGGCGCCCTTGTCCTTGGCCAGGCCCAGGGCGTGGTGGGTCCCGATCGAGCCCACCTTCAGCGTGTGGATGGGCAGCTTCAGGTAGTCGATCGGGGAGGCCGGGGAGGCGAAGTGCAGGACCAGGTCCACGTCGCCGGGCACGTGCACGTAGTCGGTGACGTCGCACTGGACGAGCCGGAAGCCGGGGTCGCCCACGAGGTGCTCGATGTTGGCGGCCGAACCGGTGAGGAAGTTGTCCAGGCACACGACCTCCACCTCGCGGCGGCGCAGCTCGGTGCACAGGTGGCTGCCCAGGAAGCCGGTCCCGCCGGTCACGACGGCCCGGCGGATCGGTCGGGCGGCGCCCGCTGTGCTGGTCGCGTTCGTCGTGGCGTTCACGGTGCTCCTCTGGATCGGATCCGGTGCGGATCCGGATCGACGGTCGGGGTGGTGGTCGGGGTGGTGGTCGAGGTGCGGGACGGGCGGGAGGGCCGGGCCGGCGGGGTCAGGTGCGGTGCGCGCCCAGCTGGGCCCGGGCCGCGGCGAGCACCTCGGCGGGCGTGACCGCCGCGAGCCGCTCGTCCAGCCGGTCCGCGTGGGGGTCGCCCCATGCCTGCGCGGCCGGGTCGCCGTGCCACAGCACGGTGTGCAGGTCGGCGTCCACGGCGGGGCCCCACCAGGCGGGTGGGGTCGGGCCGAAGAGCACCACGGAGCGCACGGCCAGCGCGGTGGCCACGTGGGCCACGCCGGTGTCGGCGCTGAGCACCACGGCGGCGGCGCCGACGGTGTCGGCCAGTCCGTCCAGGTCGGAGCGGCCGCACCGGTTCTCCGCGGCGTCGACCCCGGCCACGACCGCGGCGGCGAGCTCCTCCTCGGCCGGGGAGCCGGTCACCACGATGCGGTGCCCGTCCGCCGCCAGGGCGGCGGCGACCTCGTGCCACCGCTCGGCCGGCCAGCGGCGGGACGCGGAGGCCGCGCCCGGGTGGATCAGCACGGGGGCGCCGGCGGGCGGAGGCCGGTGGGTGCGCAGGCGCAGGTCCTCGGGCCCGCACGGGCCGCCGGCCGCGCCCACCAGCCGGCACCACCGCTGCACCTCGTGCTCGTCCGCGCGCCAGTCCGGGCCGTCGTGGCCGGTCCCGGGTGCTGCGAAGGCGACGAGCCGCCCGGGCCGGGAGCCGAGGAGCAGCTCGTGGCTGAGCGGTCCGCGCCCGTGCAGGTTCACGGCGACGTGTCCCCCGGCCACGGGCGGCAGGGGCACGAGCCCCGGGAGGGGCAGCACGCCGTCGACGACGCCGAGCTCGGCGAGCCACGTGCCCACTCCCTCGGGGGCCGCGAGCACGAGCCGGTGCCCGGGCAGCATCCGGCGCACGCCGCGCAGGGGGGCCACGGCCGTCAGGGTGTCCCCGAGCCCGAGGGCGCGCAGCACGAGGACGTCCCCGGGGCCGATCGTCGCGGGTTCCACCGTCCACCGTCCGGGACCGGCGGTCCCGGAGCCGGCGGCGGCAGCGGTGGCGGTGCCGGACTCAGCGGTCACGGCCGGCCTTCTGCAGGATCGCGGTGGTCGAGCGCCCGGAGAGGTAGGGCAGCACGGTGACGGTGCCGCCCCAGCCGCGCACGTCGGCGGCCTCGGGGAGCTGCTCGGGCGTGTAGTCCCCGCCCTTCACCCACACGTCCGGGCGGAGCGCGTTGAGTGCCGCGCGCGGGTCGTCCTCGTCGAAGACGACGACCGCGTCGACGCTGCGCAGGGCGCCCAGGACGCGGGCGCGGTCGGAGTCGCCGACCACCGGGCGTCCCGGGCCCTTGAGCCGGCGGACCGAGTCGTCGGAGTTCAGCAGCACCACGAGGGCGTCGCCGAGCCGGCGCGCGGCGTCGAGGGAGGCGATGTGCCCGGCGTGCAGGACGTCGAAGCAGCCGCCGGTGGCCACGACGGTCCCGCCCCGGCCGCGGACCTCGCCCAGCAGCTCCTGCACCTCGCGGGGCAGCCGCTCGGCGCCCGGGTGCAGGGCCGCGCCGCCCTGCGCGCCGGCGGTGCGGCGGCTGCGGTAGGTGGCGGCCCCGCCCGCGGCGACCCACTGGCCCGCGGCCTCGACCGCGCTCTCCACGGCGGCCGTCACGTGCCTGCCGCCGGCCAGGGCGAGGGCGGCCGCGGAGGCGAACCGGTCGCCCGCCCCGCAGGGGTCGGTGTGGTGCACGGGCGCCGCGGGCACGAGCTCGGTGCCGGTGGACGTGGCCAGGTACGCCCCGTCCGCGCCCGCGGTGACGGCCACGGCGTGGGCCTCCCAGCGCCGGCGCAGGGCGCCCGCGAGGTCCCGGGGCGTCCCGGGAGCGGAGTCCCCGAGGGCGGCCGCGGCCTCGGCGGCGTTCGGGGTGACGAGCGTGCACCCCGGCACGGGGTCCCCGCCGCGCGGGTGGGGGTCCCACACCACCACGCCGCCGCGGGCGTGCTCCTGGAGCGCGGCGCGCACGGCGGGGTCGCGCGTGACGCCTCCCCCGTAGTCGGAGACCAGGACGGCGTCCGCCCCGGCCAGGACACCGGCCACGTGCTCGGCCGAGACGCCGACCGGGGTGCCCGGCCCGCCCTCGTCCACGCGCACGAGCGTCTGACCCGCGCTGCGGACGCGGGTCTTGGTGCGCGTCCCGCCCTCGTGCCCGAGGCGTTCCAGGGCGACCTCGCCGAGCGCCCCGGCCAGCTCCTGCCCGGCGGCGTCGTCCGCGGCGGGGGCCAGGAGGGTCACGGTGACCGCCGCGACGGAGCCGGCGGCGGGAGGCTCCGTGCACAGCAGCGCCGCCAGGCCCGCCCCGCCGGGGCTGGCGAAGACGGCGTCGACGTCGACCACGGGGACCGGCGCGTCGGGACTGAGGCGGGTCGAGGTGCCGGACACGTCCCGGTCCAGCAGGGCGTCGCCCACCACGACGATGTGCGAGGTGCTCACAGGACCCCCGCCCGGACGGCCGTCCGCGCCGGGGCCTCGGTCCCGGCCGGCGCGGCGCGCCCCGCGACCGGTGCCAGCCGCGCGTCGACGGCGGCGCAGACCGCGTGCAGCAGCATGAGGTGGACCTCCTGGATCACCGAGGTGCTGGGCGCGGCGACGGTCAGGGCCTCGTCCGCGAGCTCGGTCAGCGGGTTGGGGCCGGGGCCGGTGAGCGCCCAGACGTGCAGGCCGTGCGCCCGCGCCCGTTCGGCCGCGGCCAGGACGTTGGGGCTGCGCCCGCTGGTGGAGAGCACGACGAGCACGTCGCCCGCCCGGCCGTGGGCCTGGACCTGGCGGGCGAAGACCTCCTCCACGCCGTAGTCGTTGGCGATGGCGGTGAGGCTCGAGGTCTCCGCGGACAGGCACACGGCGGACAGCGGCCGGCGGTCGTCGACGAAGCGCCCCACGAGCTCCGCGGTGAAGTGCTGGGCCTCCGCGGCGCTGCCGCCGTTGCCCACGGCGAGCACCCGCCCGCCGTCCGTCAGCAGACCGGCGAGGCGGGCGCCCCACCGGTCCACGACGTCGGCGTGCTGGGCGGCGTCGCGGGCGGCGACCGTCAGCTCGTCCAGGTGCGTGCCGAGCCAGCGCTCGGTCAGCCCCAGCAGGGACGGGCTCTCCCGGCGGTGCCGTTCGACGACCCGGGCGTAGGAGCGCTCCGTCTCCCGGGCCACGTGCTCCCAGCCGAAGAGACGCTGCACGCGGTCCCGCCCGGCGCGCCCCATGCGGGCGGCCAGCTCGGGGTCCTCCAGGAGGGTGCGGAGGGCGGCCGCGGTCCCGGGGACGTCCCGCGGAGGCACGTGCAGACCGGTCACCCCGTCCTCGATGCTGTCGAGCAGCCCGCCCACCGCGGTGCCCACCACGGGGCGGGCGCAGGCCATCGCCTCGAGCGGCACCATGCCGAAGGGCTCGTACCAGGGGGTGCAGGCGACGACGTGCGCGGTGGCCAGCAGCGCCGCGGCGTCGTCGTGGCCCACCCGGCCGAGGAGCTGCACGCGGTCCGCCACACCGAGCTCCCGGGCCAGCGCCCGCAGGCGCACGGCCTCGGGGTCGCGGCCCAGCTCGGAGCGGTCGGGGCCGCCCGCCACGACGAGCTCCGTCCCGGGCAGCTCGGCCAGGGCGCGCACGACGACGTCCACGCCCTTGCGCTCCACGAGCCGGCCGAGCGCCACGATCCGGGGCGGGCGGTCGACGGCCGGCAGCGGGGCGGGCACGAAGGCGTCGAGGTCCACGCCGCACGGGACCACGTCGATCCGTCCGGGGTCCCCGCCGAGCGCGAGCAGCTCGGCGCGCTCGTCCCGGCACGTGGCCAGGACCAGGTCGGCGGCGGCGACGAGCTCGTTCTCGGCGGCGAGCCGGCCGGTGGGGCTGGTGTCGGCCGCGCCCTGGTGCCGGCGCTTGACGGCCCCGAGGGCGTGGAAGGTCTGCACCACCGGGATCTGCAGGGTCTCCGCGGCGCGGCGGGCCGCGAGCCCGGACATCCAGAAGTGGGCGTGCACGAGGTCGGGGGCCCCGTCCCGGGCCCAGTCGCGGGCGAGCCAGCGGCCGAACTCGTCCATGTACGGGGCGAGGTCGTCCTTGGGCAGCAGGCTGGGGGGCCCCGCCGGGACGTGGACCACGCGGGCCCGGGGCGCGAGCTCGACCTCCGCGGGGAGCCGCGGGTCGTCGCGCCGGGTGTAGACGACGACGTCGTGGCCCAGACGGGCGAGGCCCTCGGCCAGGGCGGCCACGTAGACGTTCTGCCCCCCGGCGTCGACGCCGCCGAGCGCGGCCAGCGGGCTGGCGTGCTCGGAGACCATTGCGATTCTCATGCTGTCACCTTCTCCAGGATGCGGTCCCAGTCCGCGAGGAAGCGGTCCGAACCGTAGTGTCTCAGGGCGTGCTCGCGGGCGGCGGTGCCCGCGGCGGCCGCCGCGTCCGGGTCCTCCAGCCACTGCCGGGCCTGCGCCGCGAGGGCCTCCGGGTCGTTGGAGAGCAGCCCCGCGGCGGGCGGCACGGCCCGCGGCGCCTCGGTGGTCGAGAGCCCGAGCACGGGCATCCCGAGGGTCATGGCCTCCAGCAGCGCCAGACCCAGGCTCGTCCACCGGTAGGGGTGGAAGTAGGCCCGGTGCTCGCCGAGGGCCGCGTGCAGCTTCTCCTGAGGATAGTTCTCGTGCAGCCGCCCGGCCATGTGGGGCGCGTGCTCGGCCAGGCGGTCCATCCCCATCCCGTAGACGTCCACGGGCAGCTCCTCGGCCAGGGCGGTCAGCAGGTCGGTGCCGGCGATCCGCCCGCGCCGGACGGGCTCGTTGACCACGGCGGCCAGACTGGCCGTGCGCCCGGTGTAGAGCGGGCCCGGGTCCAGGACACCGTGCTCCACCACCTCGGTGGGCGCGTCGCCGTTGTCCCACATCATCCGGTTGAAGTGCGTCACGTGCACCACGGGGACGTCCGAGCGCCCGGCCAGGGGGTGGCGGGTGGCCACCGCGGGTCCCCGGGGCGTGTCGTGCTCGACGTAGACGGCCGGGACGTCGGTGCCCGCCCGGCGCCCGGTCCAGCGCTCGAGCAGCTCCAGCTCGTGGGGGCGCTGCAGGACCACCACGTCGAACGCGGCGTCGGCCAGCTCGTCCGGGGTGAGCTCCACCGCGGCGGCGGGCCAGTCCCAGGTCTCGGCGCGGCCCCGGCCGTCGGGGCCGCGGTCCGCGACGACGGGCAGCAGGTAGGTGTGGGGTCCGTGCACGAACGACGTCGTCCACGAGCCGTGGACGTGCCAGGTCAGGATGCGCACCCGCGCCCTCCTTCCGGTTCGGTGACTGTGGCGGCCGGGGTGCCGTCCGTCAGCTCCGCGACGGCGGCGAGCACCGTCGCGGGGGACACGGAGGACAGGCACGGGTGCCCCGGGACGGGGCAGTCCCGGGCACGGGAGCCCCGGCAGTCCGCGCCCTGGTCCCCCAGCAGCACGACCGGCACGCCGTAGGGCGCCCACCGCTCGGGCGGGACGACCGGGGAGAAGAGGGACACCACGGGGGTCCCGACGGCCGCCGCGAGGTGCGCCGGGCCCGTGTTGCCCACCACGACGCACGCCGCGGCGTCCAGCACGGCGGCGAGGCCGGGCAGGTCGGTCCGGCCGCCGAGGTCGAGCACGGCGCCGCGGGGCGGGGCGACTCCGAGCGGGGCGGACCGCGCGGCGTCGAGGGTCGCGGCGGTGAGCCCGCGCTCCCCCGGCCCGCCGGTGAGCACCACGGCGTGCCCGGCGTCCGCGAGCCCCGCCGCGAGGGCGCCGGCGTGCTCGGGCGTCAGCCCGCGCGAGGGCACGGAGGCGCCCGGGTGCAGGACCACGTACGGCCCCGGCAGGGCCGCGACCGCCGCGGGCAGGGACGGGAGGGGACGGCGCACCGCGAGGCGCAGCTCCTCGGGGGCGGGCCGCGGGGCGCCGGCGGCGACCGCGACCTCCACCGCCGCCTCGACCTCGTGGCCCCCACCGGGCGGGTCCGCGCGGCGGTGCCGGACGTCCAGCAGCGACCCCGGATAGTCCTCGCTCGTGCCGACCACGCGGTCGATCCCGGCGAGCCGGGCCAGCAGGGCCATGGGCAGGGGGCTCTGGTGGAAGGACGTGAAGACCACCGCGAGGTCGTAGCCGCGGGCGGCGAGGTCGTCGACGAGGGCCGTCGTCGCGTCCCGGTCCACGGGCGGGGGCCGGAAGCCCGACCACGGCGCGGGGTACTCGAGCACCTCGGCCACGTCCGGCAGCAGCCGGCCGGCGGCGGCGCCGGACGGGGAGGCCAGCAGGTCCACGGGGTGCCCCAGCCGGGCCAGGGCGCGGACGGCGGGCCCGGTCAGCAGGACGTCCCCGTCCGAGTCGAGGCGGACGGCGAGGGTGCGGCCCATGCTCAGCCCCGGGACCCGGCCGCCACGGCCGGGACCTCGGTCGGGCGCGCGTCCTGGCGGGCGGCCGGGCCGCCGTGCGCAGCGGGGGCGACGACGGCCGCGACGGCGTCGCGCAGGGTCCGGGCGACGACGGGCGCGGCGGCGACCTCCTCCTCGCGGGTCACCGGGGTGGGGACCAGGACGCTGCGCGCGCCGGCGGCCTGGGCGGCCTCGACGTCCGCGCCGATGTCCCCAATCAGCACGCACTGGGACGGGTCCACGCCGAGCGCGGCGGCGGCGGCGCGGACCATGCCCGGCCGGGGCTTGCGGCACGGGCAGTCCTGCTCCGGGGCGTGCGGGCACACCTGCCAGGTGTCGAAGGGCCCGAGCAGCTCGCTCACGCGCGCGTTGACGGCGTCGACCTCCTCGCGGGTCAGCAGCCCGCGGCTGATCCCCGACTGGTTGGACACCACGCCGATCCTCCACCCGGCCGCGCGCACGGCGTCCACCGCCTCGCGGGCCCCGGGGACGAGCTCGACGGCGTCGGGATCCCCGTTGTACGGAACGTCGTGGACCAGGGTGCCGTCCCGGTCGAAGAGCACGGCGCGCACCGGCACGGGCCAGGGACCGGTCTCCCGGTGCCGCCACCAGCCCCGGGCCTTGTGCCGCACGGCGGCCACGGGGATCGCGGCGCTGGTGCGGAGCATCCGGTGGAGTTCCGGCAGGAACTCCGGGTCCCCCGGGCGCGGTCCCGGGACCGTGCGCAGCAGCACGAACCGCCCGGTCAGCCAGGTCCAGGCCACCGCGCCGGCGCCGGCCGCGGCCAGGGCCGCGCGGCGGGCGGAGCGCCGGCCGAGGACGGTGGCCGTGAGCGCGGAACCGGCCCCCGCACCGGCCGTGGCCAGGGCGGCGACCGTCGCGACGTGCCACGGGAAGCCGCCGGGAGGAGCCTCGGCCGCGCGGCGCCAGTCGGGTCCGTGCAGCCGGCGCATGAGGGCGTCGTCGGCGTTGCCGGCCTGCACGCGCAGGCTCACGAGGTCGTCGGCCGGACGCACGGGGTGGGTGATCCGCCGCCGGCCGCGCGCCAGCTGCCACCCCGCCCGGCGCACGCGCAGGGCGAGGTCGGCGTCCTCGCGGTAGGCGCGCGGGAAGCGCTCGTCGAAGCCGGAGACGGCCTCGAGGGCGGCCACCCGGTAGGCCATGTCCGCGGTCGCCCAGTCGGCGTCCTGCAGGGACGCGGTGTTGCGCTCCCAGTCGGTGGGCCGCCGGGAGTCCGGCAGCGGGACGTCGATGCGCCCCTGCGTCGCGCCGGTCCCGGGTCCGCAGGCGGCGAGGTCCTCGGCCAGCTGCCGGGCCCAGCCGGCGGGCAGCTCCACGTCGTCGTCGAGGAAGGCGATCCACTCGGCCCCCGAGCGGCGGGCGGCACGCCACCCCCGGTTGCGCGCCGCGGCCGGGCCCCGGCCGTGGCCGCGCACCGTACGCACGGTCCAGGCGACGGTGTCCGGCACGGTCGGGCGGAGCGGTTCGACGTCGCCGGGGCGGTCGTCGACCACCACGACCTCGAGCGGTCCGGGGTGCTGGGCGTCGACGTCCTGGGCGCTGAGCGTGTCCAGCAGCCACTGGAGCGTGGGCCGGCCCACCGAGGGGACGACCACGGCGTAGCTCGCGGGGGCCGGCGTCATCGGGGCCCCTGGAAGAACGCGGCGCGGCTGACCATGTGCGGGCCGAGCACGAGCGCGGCCACCGGGGCGGAGCCGAACAGCTCGAGAGCGTCGCGCGGGTCGTCCACCATGGGACGGCCGGCGGTGTTGAGCGAGGTGTTGACGACGACGGGCACGCCCGTGCGCTCGTCGAAGGCACGCAGCAGCGCCGCGATCCCGGCGTTATCCTCGTCGGTGACCGTCTGGATGCGGGCGGTGCCGTCCACGTGCGTGACGGTGGGGATGCGCTCGCGCCACTCGGGGGCCACGTCGTGGACAAAGAGCATGAACGGGCTCGGCATCGGTCCTCCCCCGAAGATCTCCGCGGCCCGCTCCTCGAGGACCATGGGCGCCACGGGCCGGAACTGCTCACGGCCCTTGACGTCGTTGAGCCGCTCGAGGTTCTCGGCGCGCATGGGGTTCGCCAGGAGGGAGCGGCGGCCCAGGGCGCGCGGGCCGAACTCGCTGCGGCCGTCGAACCACGCGATCACGCCGTCCTCCGCGAGGATGTCGGCGACCTCCCCGGCGAGGTCCTCGGGGGTGGTGAAGGGCACCTGGGCGGTGGTCAGCCACTGCGCGAGCTCGTCGTCGGACCAGCTGCGCCCGAGGGCCGCGGTCGGCTGGGGGGCGCCGAGCTCCCCGGCCTCCTGGGCCAGGTGCAGGGCCGCGCCCAGCGCGGTCCCGGAGTCGCCGGAGGCGGGCTGGACCCAGACCTCCTCGAAGGGCGTCTCGCGCCAGATCCGGGAGTTCGCCACGCAGTTCAGGGCGGTGCCGCCGGCCATCGTCAGGACCCGGTCCCCGGTCTGCTCGTGCAGCCAGGTGGCGAGGTCCACGAGGACCTCCTCCACCACGGCCTGGACGGAGGCGGCGAGGTCGGCGTGGTCGCCGCCCCAGGTGCCGTCGTCGATCCGGCGGGGCGCGAAGCGGGTCCAGTCGGGCGCCTGCGCGCAGAAGCCGCCGTCGCCCTTGGCGCGGACGAGCTCGCGCAGCTCGGGCAGGAACCGCGGCTCGCCGTAGGAGGCCAGGGCCATGACCTTGAACTCGTCGCTCGAGCGCAGGAAGCCCAGGTGGTCGGTGAGGGACTCGTAGAGCAGCCCGAGGGACTCGGGCAGGGCCTGGCGGTGCAGGATCTCCAGCTCCCCGTCCCGGTAGCGGCCGGCCAGGTGCGAGTGGGCCTCGCCGCGGCCGTCGACCACCAGGACGCTGCTCGTGCGGGAGGGGGCCGCCAGGCCGGCGGAGGCGGCGTGGGCCACGTGGTGCTCCACGAAGCGGACCTTGCCGCGGTCCAGACCGGGCAGGGCCTCGGCGAGGAAGCCGGGCGCCCGGCGGGCGTAGTCCACCCGGACCGGGTCGTAGGGGTCGTCCGGCATCTCGGCGGCGATCGCCGGGTCGAACGAGTAGCCGACGGCGTCCAGGTCCGCGGGCGTCAGGCCCGCCTCGGCGAGACACCAGCGCATCGCCTGCTCGGGCAGCTCCCACGCCGAGAACGGGACGGGACGCTTGCCGTGCTTGCGCCGGGAGAAGCGCTCCTCCTCCGCGGCCGCCACCACTCGGCCGTCCACGACGAGAGCCGCCGCGGGGTCATGAAAAATCGCGTTGATGCCCAGGTAGTTCATGGATCGGAGTATTGCACAAACTGATCAGGCGGCTGATATTGGGGCCGGTCAGCGGCGGTTCCGGCCGGCCTCCGCCGCCTCGAGCGGTCCGGGGGCGAGGTCGATGCCGAGGTCGCCGCCGAGGCGGCCCGCGAGCTCGCGGTCGAACGCGCGGTCGGGATCGTGGACCGGCGCCCCGGCCGGGTCCACCAGGAGCTCCCGGACGAGCTCGTCGAGCTGCTCGAACCCGCTCGGGGCCTTCGCGGCCCTCGCCCCGGCCGCCGACCGTCCGTCCGGCGACAGGCACCAGCGCAGCTGCTCGTCGAGCCGGCCGCCGTCGAGCTCGTCCGCTCCGACCACGGCCGGCCAGTCCCAGGCGCGGGCCTGCGCCGTGACCTTGCCGCCGCCGGCCACCGGGTCGACGGCGAGCACGGGCACTCCGGCCCGCAGGGCCAGGACGAGACCGTGCATCCGCATGGTCACCACGGTGTCGAGCCGGGCGATGACCGAGCCCGCCTGCGCCGCGGTGGCCGGCAGCCGCCAGTCCCGCGGGTCCAGCCGGGTGTCCAGGGGCAGGCGCGCGGCGTCGAGGCCGCCCAGCCACTCCTCCAGTCCGGACCGCACGGTGTCGTGCCGGCGGCGGGCGCCGTACTCGTGCTGCCCGGAGGTGAGGTAGACCCCCAGCACGGGCACGAGCTGGGGGACGGCTCGCGCCGCCAGGTCCCGGCGGCCGGGCGCACCGGGCCGGTCACGGGCGATCACCCGGTGGAAGCCTGCGGTCACCGGGTCCTCGGGGTCGAGCACGCTGACCCCGACCGCGATCCGGCGGCAGTGGGCGAAGCGCTCGTGCAGCTCGGCGATCGAGCGTCCGGTCGCGGGCCCGCACACGAACAGCAGGTGGGTGTAGCGGGCGGGGTCCGCGGCGTCGAGCCGCAGCCCGCCGGGCGGGCACATGACCGCGCTCCAGGCCACGTCGTGCGGGATCCCCGCGGTGCTGAGGGCGTCGGCGACGGCGTCCATGGCGAGGACGTCGCCGGCCGTCGCCTCGCCGTGCAGGACGCTGGACCAACCGACCACGAGTGTGCGCATGGGCCCGACGCTACCGGCCGCGAGAGGTCCCGCGGGCACCGGGCGGGCCCGCTGTGGGGACTGTCACCTCCGGCGACGACTCCGCGGGGCGACCGGCGGCGCACGCCACGGACGTCCGGGCCCCGCGATCGGGTCGGGCGGCCTGCCGCGACGTCCCGTCCAGCAGGACCGCCGCGCGGAGCTCGGGGCCGAGCCGGGGGCGCGCGCCCGCTCCACCCCCGGACGCTGACCCGGCGGCCTCAGACCGGAGCCGGGGCGGTCCGGGCGCGGGGTCGTCCGGCGGCGTACCACTGGGCGAAGAGCGCCACGACCAGGGCGACGTCCACCACGTCCCCGCCGTAGTACATGACCTGGGCGCCGATCCGCGCGTCGGAGGCCCCGACGCCGTCCGGCGGGTGCCCGTACAGGTGTTTCGCGAGCACCGAGTGGACGGTCAGGAAAGCGACGAGCACCGCCGCGCGCAGCCGGAACGAGCCCCGGTGCGGGTCCGGGTCCACCCCGGCCACGGCCGCGGTGAAGAGGTACCCGGCGAGCAGGACGTGGGCGTGCACCGCCGCGTGCAGGAGCGGCGAGGCGTGCATCAGACCGTAGAGCCCCGTCGTGTAGAGCAGCCACAGGCCGCCCGCGTTGAGCACCCCCGCCACCACCGGGTGGGTCACGACCCGCACGGGCGGCGTGCGCAGGACCCGGGCCAGGAGCCGGGCCCGGGCCACGGGCAGCGCGCGCAGCGCCAGGGTCACGGGGGCGGCGAGCACCAGCAGCAGCGGGGCGGCCATGCCCAGCAGCACGTGCCCGGCCATGTGGGCGGCGAACCCGGTCCGGGACGCCTCGGCGAGCGGGCCGACCAGCGCGGCCCCGGCGCAGGCGAGTCCGGCCGCCCACAGCACCGTGCGGTGCACCGGCCACGGGCTGCGGTGCCGCGCCGCCCACAGCCCGGCGGCGTAGCCGGCGGCGGCCAGGGCCAGCAGGAGGAGGACGGCGGCGTCGAGCAGGACCCAGCCGGCGGAGCCGTGGTGGGGGGTCATCGCCCCGTGCGGACGGAGGGGGCCGGGCGGGCCCGGCGGAGCAGCACGAGGCCCACGGCGAGCGCGAGCACGGCCGTGCCGATCCAGGCGGCGTCGTAGACGAGCAGGTCCACGTCGTAGCGGACCTGGTGGATCCGGAGCACCTTGTGCAGGACCACGCCGTCGAAGAGCTGGAACGCGCCGAGGCCCACGAGCAGTGCGCCGCTCCAGCGGCCCCAGGACACGGGGCCCCGGCGCCGGACGTCGGCGAGCAGGAAGAGGGAGCCGACCGTGACGAACCAGCCGAAGGCGTGGAAGAGCCCGTCCGAGAACAGCGCGACGCCGGTGGTGGACAGGTCGTAGAAGTGGTGCCAGTGCAGGAGCAGGTGGAACACGGCGAGGTCCACCACGGAGGCGGCGACGCCCGCCCCGAGCAGCGCGCCGGCGAGCAGGGTCCGGCGGTCCTGGTCGGCCATGGGTCCTCCTGGTGCGCGCGGGTGGGGTCGCGGTCCAGCCTACGGCGGCCCCACCGGCTGTCCAGGGCCGGGCGGCCGGGGCGGTCCGGGTGGTTCAATGGCACGGTGCGCAACGACAACCTGACCCGCCGCGAGGCCGCCGACCGTTCCGAGCTCCTCGCCGTGGAGGAGTACGACGTGCTGCTGGACCTGTCCACCGCGCCGGACCCGGAGGAGGACTCGTTCCGGTCCGTGACGACCGTGCGCTTCACCGCCGAGGAGGGCGCCCAGACGTTCCTGGACTTCATCGCGCACTCCGTGGAGTCCGTGACCGTCAACGGCCGGGAGCTGGACCCGGACGACGTCGTCGAGGGCGCCCGGATCCGCCTGCCGTCGCTGGAGGCGAGCAACGAGGTGTCGGTGGCCGGGCGCGGGCTGTACTCGCGCTCGGGCGAGGGGATGCACCGTTTCGTGGACCCCGCCGACGGGCTGACCTATCTGTACACGCAGTACGAGCCCGCGGACGCCCGCCGGGTCTTCGCGAACTTCGAGCAGCCGGACCTCAAGGCGTCCTTCCGGTTCACGGTGCTGGCCCCGTCGGCCTGGCAGGTCTCCTCCAACGGGGTGCGCATGGCGGCGTCCCCGGCCCCGGACGCCGAGCGGGACGGCGCGGTGCGGCACGAGTTCTCCCCCACCCAGCGGATCTCCACGTACATCACCACGGTGCTGGCGGGCCCGTACCACCGGGTCGCGGGCGAGTGGCGGCACACCTTCGAGGACGGCAGCCGCATGTCCGTGCCGCTGGCCCTGTACTGCCGCGCCGCGCTGGCGGAGCACCTGGACTCCCGGGAGCTGCTCGACCTGACCCGGCAGGGCCTGACCTTCTTCACCGAGCTCTTCGACCATCCGTACCCGTTCGGCAAGTACGAGCAGGCGTTCGTGCCCGAGTACAACCTGGGCGCCATGGAGAACCCGGGGCTGGTGACCTTCACCGAGGAGTACCTGTTCCCGGACGGGGCCACCCGGGCCCAGTTCCAGGGCCGGGCCAACACCCTCATGCACGAGATGTCCCACATGTGGTTCGGTGACCTCGTGACCATGGCGTGGTGGGACGACCTGTGGCTGAAGGAGTCGTTCGCGGAGTTCATGGGCGCCCACGCGTCCGTGCAGGCCACGGACTTCGAGGAGGCGTGGGTCGCGTTCGCGGACCGCCGGAAGGCCTGGGCGTACCGGCAGGACCAGCTGCCCACCACCCACCCGGTGGTCGCCGACGTCCCCGACCTCGAGGCCGCCCGGCAGAACTTCGACGGCATCACCTACGCCAAGGGCGCCGCGGTGCTCAAGCAGCTCGTGGCGTTCGTGGGCTACGAGGCGTTCGTCGAGGCGTGCCGGGCCTACTTCCGCCGCCACGCCTACGGGTCGACCACCCTGGAGGACTTCCTGGCCGTGCTGGAGGAGGCCTCCGGGCGGGACGTGCGCGGCTGGGCGCAGTGCTGGCTCGGCACCTCCGGCGTCTCGACGCTGTCCCTGGACCTCGCCCGGGACGCCGACGGCACCGTGACCTTCGCGGCGCTGCTCCAGGACCCCGGGGCCGGGGTCCTGCGCCCCCACCGGCTGCTGCTCGGCGGCTACGAGCGCGGCCCCGGGGACGTCCTGGTGCGCACCGGCACGGTGAGCGTGGACCTGCCGGCGGAGGCCTCCGTGGAGGTCCCCGAGCTCGTGGGCTCGACCGCCCCCCTGCTGGTGGTCAACGACGAGGACCTCACCTACGCCAAGACCCGCCCGGACCCGCTCTCCCTCACCACGGCGCTGAGCTCGCTGTCCTCCGTGGAGGACGGCATGGCCCGGGCCCAGCTGTGGTCGGCGCTGTGGAACGCCGCGCGGGACGCCGAGCTGGACCCCGGGGACTGGGTGGGCGCCGTCCTCGACCACGGCTTCGCCGAGCCGCAGGCCGGGATCTTCTCCACCGCCGTGGACCACGCCGTGGAGGCCGTCGAGCGCTTCACCCCGGCGGCCCGGCGGGACCGCCTGCGCGGGCGGCTGCTCGACGCCGCCGTGCGGGAGCTGCGCCGGGCGGACCCCGGCAGCGACCGGCAGCTGGCCCTCGCCCGGCTCACCGCGCGCACGGCCCGGCGCGACGGGAGCCACGCCGGGTGGCTGCGCGACCTGCTCGGCGGGCGGGACGCGCTGCCCGGGCTGCGGGTCGGCCCGGAGCTGCGCTGGGCGCTGTGGACGGCGCTCGCGGCCACCCGCCACGGCGAGGACCCCGGGCTGGACGCCGCCCTGGAGCGGGAGCGCGCCGCGGACCGGACGCGCGGCGGGCAGGTCGGCTGGGCCCGGACGAGCGCCGCCCGCCCGCTCCCGCGCGCCAAGGCGGAGGCGTGGGCGGCGATCACCGGTGACGAGCTGTCCAACGACCTGCTCACGGCGACGATCACCGGGTTCCGGCTCGGTCCCGCGGAGCTGCTCGAGCCGTACCGCGAGCCGTACTTCGCCATGCTGGAGGAGGTGTGGGAGGGGCGCTCCATCGGGATGGCCACCCGCATCGTGCAGGGGCTCTATCCCTCCGACGCCGATCTCGAGCCCGGCCGCGACCCCGAGCACCACCCGGTGCTCGCCCGCACGGAGCTGTGGCTGAGCAACCACGCCGGCGCCCCGGCCGCCCTGCGCCGGATCCTGGTGGAGGAGCGCGACCACCTGCTGCGGGCCCTGCGGGCGCAGGCGGCTGCGCGGGCCTGACCCGGTCGCCGGGTCCCCCGTGCCCGGGCCCACCCGGGGTACGGACCGGGAGGATCTGGGGGATCGCCGGCGGGGAACGGTGGCTCCGGGCGCCCGTGCGGGCGGCCGGGAGTCCGGCTCAGGCGGCGGGGCGGCCCGAGCGGCGCAGGACGCGGTCCACCGCGCGCTGGGCGTCCGCGTTGGACTTGAAGACCCGGCGGTCGAGGCTCTGGCCGAGCGACATCGACGAGTTGCCCAGCTGCAGCAGGTTCACCTTGGAGTCGTTGCGGCGCTCGCGGCGCGGCTGGGGCGCCTGCGGGCCGGTCCGGGCGTCATAGGCCATGGTGGGTCCTTTCCGTGACTCCTCCAGTGTAGGAGGCCGCCGCCCCACTGAACAGAGCGCCGCCGGTCATCCGGGGTACCGCCGTGCCCGGGACGTGTACCAGCCCCGGTCCACGGACCGCCGCACCCACCAGGTGCGGGCCACCAGGACGAGGGACAGCACGTGCAGCAGCACGAGCACCGTCCAGTACGCCGCGGCGGCCCCGGCCGTGAACGGCACCGACGCCGCCCCGGCGAGCATCAGCATGACCAGGGCCTCGAGGTTCAGCGCGTAGCGCAGGGGGCGCATCACGCGCACGGAGATGTCGTGCTCCGGCTGCCGGTTGATCCAGGACAGCAGCACCGCCACCACGGACATCACGATCGACGCCGCCGCGGACGGGACCGCCCAGCCGGGCCCCAGGACGTGCTCCCGCACGGTCGAGACGAGGCCGACGAGCAGCAGGACCGCGGTGATGACGGTGACCGCCACGGAGGCGAACGCCGTGATGCCCTGCCGCGCCGGCAGGATGACCAGCTCGCAGAAGGCGTCGTCGAAGCGGGACGTGGGCCGCAGCGCCAGGTGGCCGCGCACCGCCCCGGGCCACTGCCGCACGGTGCGGTCCTCGGCGAGCACCCGGTCCACCGCCCGGTGCGATCCCCCCGGGGCGCCGCCGCGCCCGCCCTCGTGCGCGAGGACCGTGAACTCGTGCAGCCGGACCTCCGGGGGCACCGTCAGCTCGAGGTGGAAGCTGCGGCAGGACGCGAGGTCGTGCAGGCCCACCCGCCCCACCCACGGCATCCAGCAGTGCCGCAGCCGGTCCCGCGCCCGGGGCCGGCGCCCGGCGGCGTACTGCTCGTCCATGGCGTACTTGAGCACGAGCCGCCGTCCCGCGAACTCCGCGGGCACCGCGAAGGTCAGCAGGAAGCCCCGGGCGAGCTGGTCGGCCACCGTGGTGAACAGCGCGAGGTCGGCGTCCCAGTGCTCGGCGTCCTCGGCCGGGAGCGCCCCCCGGTCCACGAGGTCCCGGACGACCGTGCGCAGGTGCTCGCAGTAGGTCCAGAACCCGTCGAGGGCGTCGTCCACGAGCAGCTCGGGGGCGTGCACGATCGCCGGCACGTGGTCGTCCGCCAGGACGGCCGCCTCCGCGAGCGGCAGCTGCTCCGGGATCAGCCCGCGCAGGAGCTGCTCGGCGAGCGCGCCGTTGTCCTCCGTGCTCAGGACGGGCAGGGGGTCGCCCTGGCAGACGGCGTCGAAGTTGCGCAGCGGCTGCTTGGCCTGGATGGTCACGGGCACCAGCAGCCGGCCGGCGGCGTCGGCCGGCCACGGGGCGCGGGCGGCGAGGTCCACGTCGAGGGAGACCTTGCGCCGGGTGACGCCGTCGGGGCTCATGAGCACGGACTCCACGCGGCGGTGGATCCAGTCCCCGGGGTCGAGGAACAGGGCGCGCAGCACGTCGACGTCCACCGCCGTGCGGTCGGGCTCGGGCGGGGGAACCTGGCCCTGGGGCATCCGCGCGCCTCCTCTCGGGTCCCGGTCCGGCTCTCGTCCCGGGCGGTCACCGGGGCCCGCCCGGTGTCCTGGTCGGCCATCATTGCACCAGTCGGCCCGGACACCGTACGGGTCGGGCGGTGCGCGGGCCGTCCCGGGAATCGTGAGAAGCTATTGACGACTTGATGCCCCAGCTCCATCGAGGGAGACCATGACCGACTACGCGCTCAACGACCGCGGCTCTCTGGAGATCATCACGGAGAACTTCTACGACACCGAGATCATGCGGGTGTTCGGCGGTCTGTCCTTCGGCAAGCTACGCACCTGGACGGGCAACGCGGCGCTGGTCCCGGAGCCGGACAACCCCTTCGACCCGCACACCGTCTCGGTGCGGATCGGGTCCAACAAGATCGGGCACCTCGCCCAGCAGGACGCGCAGCGGTACTGGCCGTACCTCGCGCGGGTCATCGCGTCCGGCTACACGCCGGTGGCGCCGCTGAAGCTGGAGGCCACGGTCCTGCGCCAGGACGGGCAGGCGGAGGTGGACGCCGCGGCGCGGCTGTCGATCGCGGCCCCGGACCTGCTGTTCCCCCTCAACACTCCCCCGACGCACGCCGCGGTGCTGCCGCAGGGCCCGTCCATCAAGGTCCTGGACGAGCAGGAGTTCGCCGACTACCTGCACGGCGTGATCCCCCCGTCCGGGGAGGGACGCGTGATGCTGACCCTGGAGACCAACAAGGTCCGCAACCACCACGGCCAGACGCTGGACATCGTCGACGTGCTCTACGAGCGCCGGCAGGTGGGGCGGCTGTCCACCCAGATGTCCGAGCAGTTCATCCCGATCATCGACCACGCGTTCCAGCGCGACCGGCTCACCGCGGTGTGGGGGACCATCCGGGGGTCGGCCTTCGAGGTCTCGATGACCCTGCAGGCCGCGCGTCCGGAGGACATCCCCGCCGAGTGGTTCGAGCGGCTGCCCAACGACGTCCCCGAGCTCCTGCCCCCGGCCGACAGCCACCCCGTCCCGGACGCCTACGTCCCGGCCGAGGCGGACCGCTCGCGCAACGCCAAGAAGTGGCGCAAGGGCCTGGCCGTCTCCCCCGCGGCGGGCGGTGCCGAGCGCGCCCCGCACGACGACGACGTGTCCGCGCAGCGGTCCTCCGCCGGCCCGGGCACCGGCGCCCTCGGCCGGGTGCACGTGGCCGTGTGGGTGCTGCTCGTCCTGACCGTGGCGCTGGGCGCCGCGGGCGTGGTGTTCCTCGGCATCGAGCCGCTGGTCACCGCCCTGTGCTTCATCGTGGCCGTGGCCACCGGGTTCATGGCCGTCTACCTGTTCCGGATGAGCACCGGAGCGGTCCGCCGATGATCAGCCGCCGCGAACGCTTCCTGCAGATCCTCGAGGTGCTCTCGAAGCACGGCTTCGGCTTCGCCCTCGGCGGGATCAAGGAGGAGTGGCGCGGGCCGCTGGCCCGGGTCCGGCTGATCGACCCGGACAAGCTCTACAGCCAGCCCGTGCACCTGCGGCAGGCCCTCGAGGAGCTCGGCCCCACGTTCGTGAAGCTCGGGCAGGTGGTCTCGACCCGCCCGGACCTGCTGCCGCCGCGCTACGTGCAGGAGCTGACGCGGCTGCAGGACAGCTCGCCGCCGGTGCCGCCGGAGCGGATCCGCGCGATGATCGAGTCGGAGCCCGACTCCGCCGCGGAGGAGATCCTCGCCGAGATCGACCCCGTGCCCCTGGCCACCGGGTCCATCGGCCAGGCACACGCGGCCGTGTACAAGGGGGTGGACGTCATCGTGAAGGTGCGCCGGCCCGGAGTCGTCGAGGAGGTCAACCGGGACCTGGAGATCCTCTCGGAGCTCGCCAAGCTGCTGTCCACCTACTGGCCGGCGGTGGAGCACTTCGACCTCACCGGCCTCGCGGACGAGTTCGCCCAGTCCCTGCGGGACGAGCTGGACTACCTCACGGAGGCCCGCAACGCCCAGCGGATGGCCGAGAACTTCATGGGCGACCCCCGGGTGCACATCCCGGAGATCTTCTGGGAGGCCTCGACGTCCCGGATCCTCACGATGGAGCGGATCCACGGGATCAAGATCAACGACTACCCCGCGCTCGAGAACGCCGGCCTGGACCGGCACCTGCTGGCCGTGGACTCGACCGAGGCCATCTGCCGGATGATCTTCGAGCACGGCTTCTTCCACGCCGACCCGCACCCGGGCAACCTCTTCGTGGAGGGCGGCGGGCGGATCGGCATCATCGACTTCGGGATGATGGGCGCCCTCACGGACGAGTTCCGGGACCACCTGGTGACCCTGATGCTCGGCGTGGTCCAGGAGAACCCCCGCCGGGTGGCCGCGGGGCTGATCGGGCTCACGTCGCAGGAGCAGGACGTCAACAAGAAGGACCTCGACCGGGACGTGGCGGTCATGCTGCGCCGCTACGCCAACAAGCCGCTGCACGAGGTGCGGGTGGGCCACCTCATGGGCGACCTCATCGGGCTGCTGCGCCGCTACCGGATGCACCTGCCGCGCGAGTCCGCCCTGTTCCTGCGGATGCTCGTCACCGCCGAGTCCGTGGGCACCGGCCTGGACCCGGAGTTCGACCTCGTCTCGGTCCTCACCCCGTACGCGCAGCGGTTCGTGCTGCACCGGCTCTCCCCGGAGATCCTCGCCAAGCGGATGCGCGACATCCTGCAGGACGCGGTGCAGATGGGGGTGGAGGCGCCCGAGTACCTCCGCCGCCTCATCCTGGTGCTGGAGCGCGGCGGGTTCGACGTGCACCTGCGCGCCGACGAGTTCGAGCCGCTGCTCAAGCGGGGCGAGAAGATCGGCCACCAGGTGGTGGCCGGCGCGGTGATCGCCGCGTCCATCAACGGCATGGCCCACATCCTCGCCTCCGACCCTGAGCGGTGGGGGAAGTTCCACACCCCCCTCATCGCGGGCGGCGCGACCACCGTGGGCACCCTCACCGGCTACCTCGTGCTCTCCACCAACGTGCCCAAGGTGCGCCGGCTGGCCAGCGCCATCAGGGTCCGCCGCCGCTTCTGAGCCGGGCCGGCGGGCGGACCGGCCCGGGGCCGGCCTCCCCGCCGCCGCGTCCGCGCCGGGTGCTGCGGGCCGTCAGTCGCGGGCCGGCGGCATCTCGAGGTGCACGACCTTGACCTGGGTCATCTCGTCAAGCAGCTCGGGTCCGTAGCCGAAGCCCGCGCCGGACGCCCGGCGCGGCTGCGCGGCACCGCCCGGGGCGCCGCCGAAGACGTTGTTGACCTTCAGCGTGCCCACGGGCAGCTCGGCCACGGCGCGCTGGGCGTGGGCGATCCGCCCGGTGAGCACGGTCGCGGCCAGCCCGTAGCGGTCCTCGGCGGCCCGGCGCAGCCCCTCCGCGAAGCTGTCCACCACCTGGACCGGGGCCACGGGGCCGAAGGTCTCCTCGGTCATCACCGTCATGGCGGGGGTGCACTCGCGCAGCACGGTGGCCGGGTAGAACGCCCCGGGTCCTTCGGGGATCTCCGCGCCCTCGAGCACGACCGCGCCCCGGGCGACGCTCTCGGCGACCTGGCGGTGCACCTCCTCGCGCATCCGCTCGTCGACCAGCGGTGCGAGGGCGCCGTCGGCGTTGCGCCGGCGGGCCTCCTCGGCCAGGGCCGTGAGGAACGGCTCGGCCACCCCGCGGTGCACGTAGATGCGCTCGACCGCCACGCAGATCTGGCCCGAGTTGGCGAAGGAGCCGAGCGCCGCCTGCCCGGCGGCCCAGACCGGGTCCACGTCGTCGTCGATCACGAGGGCGTCGTTGCCGCCGTTCTCCCGGAGCACGTGCGCCCCGGTGCCGACCGCCGCCCGGGCGATGGCCTCGCCGGTGGCGGTGGAGCCGACGTGCGCGACGACGTCGACGTCCGGCAGCGCCGTGAGCAGCTCCCCGACGGCGGCGCCGCCGGTGAGCGTGCTCAGCACCCCGGCCGGCAGCGCCCCGGCGAGGATCTCCCCGAGACGGGCCCCCACGTGCGGGCACCGCTCGCTGGGCTTGTGCACCACCGTGTTGCCGGTGACGACCGCCGCGCCGAGCAGCCCGGCGGCCACGGCCACGGGGTCGTTCCAGGGGGTCAGGGCGACGACGACGCCGCGCGGCTCCGCGACGGTGTAGTCCGCCGCCAGCGCGCTGCCGCGCAGGCTGTGGCCCCGGTGCACGGGGCCGAGCTCCGCGTACTGGTGGAGCGTGCCGACGCCGGCCAGGACACCGCCCAGGGACTCCTCGACGGGCTTGCCCGTCTCGCGGGCGTTGAGCTCGGCGAGCTCCTGGGCGTGCTCGGCCAGGCGGTCCGCGGCGGCGCGCAGGGCCTTGCCGCGCTCCTCGGGGGCGGTCCGGGCCCAGTCCCGGGCGGCGGCACGGGCGGTCGCGACCGCGGCCCGGACCTCGTCCCCCGTGGCCGCGGGCAGCGTGCCCACGGTGGAGCCGTCGCGCGGGTCCAGCACGGTGAGCTCGGTGGTCGGGGCGGTGGCGGGTGCTGCGGTGGTCATGGAACTCCTTCTCCGTGGGGCGGGCGTCCAGCGGCCGCGCGGGTCCGGACACCCCGGGGGCCGTCACGATGAGCATACTTACCGACGACCCGGAACCGGCTACGGTAGCAGTGACCAGGCCGCCGCACCCGCGGGGCCTGTCCCCTTGTTCCGACCAGGAGCAGCACGTCCCGCCCGCGGCACCGGCCGCGGGCGGGACCGTGTCCAGCAGAGAGGAAGTTGCATGAGTTACCAGCCCACCAACCCCGGCCGGGTCCTGATCACCGGCGGTGCCTCCGGGCTCGGCGCCGCCGTGGTGGAGGCGGTCCGCGAGCGCGGCGGCACCCCCGTCGTCCTGGACCGGGACATCAGCTCGCTGACCGGCGTGACCGCCTACGAGGTCGACGTCGCGGACACCGCCGCGGTGACCGAGGCCGTGCGGCAGGCCGTCGAGACCGCCGGCGGCCTGGACGCGGTGGTCACGGCGGCCGGGATCGACCGCTGCGGCCGGCTGGAGGACGTGGCGAGCACCGAGTGGGAGAAGGTGGTGCAGGTCAACCTGTTCGGCACCGTGTCCACGGTGCGTGCGGCGCTGCCCGCGCTGCGGGCCTCGCAGGGACGGGTGATCACCGTGGCGTCCACCCTGGCGCTGAAGGGCGTCTCGGACGCGACGGCCTACTGCGCCTCCAAGTTCGGGGTGCTGGGCTTCGGCCAGGCCCTGGCCGCGGAGCTCAAGGGCGAGGTCGGGGTCACGCAGCTCATCCCCGGCGGCATGAAGACCCGCTTCTTCGACGACCGGGACGAGCAGTACAAGCCCCAGGACGACTCCCAGCTCAACGACCCGGAGAACGTGGCCGACGCCGTGCTGTTCGCCCTCGCCCAGCCCCGGGGCTGCGAGATCCGCGAGCTGTTCATCGCCCACGCCGAGGAGGGCTCCTGGCCCTGATCGGCCGTCGGGCGCGGC
>NZ_JBISWJ010000107.1:0-18741 GCF_044462225.1 Kocuria kalidii
GGCGCGTCGACACCGCCCGACCGGCCGTTGCCGCTGGTGAGAGGGGCCGTTGTCCCCACAACGGGCGACCCGGGTCGCGGGACCCGCACCATGCGGGTGCATCTATGATGGAGGTCACTCCCCCGGACCCGCAGGAAGGCCGAGATCAGCGTGCAGACAGCCCTCGCCACCACGGTGGCACGCGTCCCGATCGTCGTGCGCTGCCTGGACCACCGCGGCCGGCCCGTCAGCCTCTCGGCGCACACGCTCGGCCGGGGCTCGAGTGCCCTGCAGGACCTCCTGCGCCGGGCGTACACCACGGTCCGCGGGGACGCCCCCACCGAGACGGTCACCGTCGCCTTCCTGGAGGAGTGCGAGGGCAAGCTGCTGCTGGAGTACCTCGTGGTCGACCGCACCCGGACCAGCCGCTGGCGGAAGGGCCGGGACCGGCTGCGGGCCGAGGGCAGCCAGACGGCGCTGATGGCGGCGACCATCGTGGTCACCGTGGCGGTGGAGGCCGTCGGGGCGGTCGCGGCCGCGTGCTCCGCGCGATGGACGGAGAGCGACTCCCCCGGCTTCGTGGACCTCGTCCTCGACACCGCCGGCACCGTGCGGCTGCCCGGCGCGGTGCGCGACTGGCTGCAGGACGACGCCGCGCTGGACCTGCTGCGGATGACCATGTCGATGTTCCTGGACGACGACGTCGACCAGCTGGTCATCGGCAAGGACCCCGAGCTCCCGGGCCGCTACCAGGAGACGGTCGTGACCCGCTCCCCCGGTCTCGTGGACTTCCTCGGCGGGGCGCCCCTGGCCTCGCTGGTCGGCGCGGGCCCCGAGCAGCCCTGACCCGCCCGGCAGGCCGGGGCACCGTGGCCGCGACGGACCCGGCGGCCGTTCGCCGCCCGCTCGCGCCCCCGCCCTGATGCCCGCCGGCCCCGGTTCCCGCCCGGTGGGCGCGCAGCGGGTCTCGGACGCGGGTGTCGGAGGCGGACGCCATGATGGCTCCACGGGACGCCCAGGACACGCGGCCCGGGACGAGGAGCAGACGTGGGACTGATGACACCGCTGCGGGACCGGCTGCGGCTGACGTTCGCGGGCCGGGCCGACCGCGTGCCGGACTGGGAGCTGGCGCTCGAGGACGGCGAGGACGCGGGGTACTTCCGGCCCGGCTCGGCCGTGTGGGCCGTCCACGGGTCGATGTCCACCATTCCCGCGGGGGTCCGGGCGCTCCTGACCCAGGCCCTCCATCCCGGTGCGCTGGCGGGCGTGGTGGAGCACTCGGACTACCGGCGGGACCCGCTGGGACGCCTGGCCGGCACGATCCGGTGGATCTTCACGGTGACCTACGGGGACACCACGGCCGCTCGCCGGGCCTCCGCGCACGTGCGCCGGATCCACGACAGCGTGCGCGGCACCTACACCGGGGCCGACGGCGCGCCGCGCGAGTACTGCGCCAACGACCCCGACCTCGCCGAGTGGGTGCACCTGGCGTTCACCGACGCGTTCCTGCGGTCCCACCAGCGCTGGGGCGGACCGATCCCCGGCGGGCCTGACGCCTACGTGCGGGAGTGGGCGGTCGCGGGCGAGCTGATGGGCGTGGCGTCCCCGCCGCGCTCCGAGGCGGAGCTGGACGCGCGGATGGCGGACTTCGCGGGGCGCCTCACCGGCGGCCCGCGGGTGCGCGACGTCGTGCAGTTCCTGCGGCGACCGCCCCTGGACCCCCTGCTCCTGCCGGGCTACCGGGCCCTTTTTGCGGCCGTGGTCGACTCCCTGCCCCCGCAGCGGCTGGCCCTGCTGGGCCTGGAACCGACCGGCCTCGGCCCCGTTCCCCTGCCGACCCGCCGGCTCGCGGGGCTCACGCTCGCCGTGGTCGGCAGAGCGCTCGGCGAGCACGGACCCAGCGAGCTCGCCGCCCGGCGGCGGCTGGCGCGGCTCGGAGCGCTCCGAGATCCTCCCGCTCAGGCGGTGGCCTCCTCGGCGGACCCGGTCCCACCGGTCAGCTGGTCGTAGGACTCGGCGGCGTCCGAGGCCACGGCGTGCCAGGTCCGCGCCGGCACGGCCCGGCGCCGGCCCTCGCCGCCGAGGCAGCGGCGCACCGCGGGGCACTCGAGCATCATCCGGAGAACCGTGGCGAGGGTCCCCGGCTCCCCGGGCGGGGTGAGCATCCCGGTGATGCCGTCGTCGACGGTCTCGGCCAGGACGGGCAGCCGGGAGGCGACCACGGGCGTGCCGGTGGCCAGGGCCTCCACGGTCTCGGTGGGGGCCGCGGCCCGGGTCACCGCACGGTCCTTGCGGGCGGCCACGAACACGTCGAACGCCTGGTGGTGCAGCACCACCTGCTCGTCCGTGACCCGCCCCGTGAACCGGACGCGCTCGCGCAGACCCAGCTCGTCGGCCAACTTCTCGAGCTCGGGCCGGGCCGGGCCGTCGCCCACGACCACCACGAGGAGCTCCGGGACCGAGGCGGCCACGAGGGCCGCCGCACGCAGCAGGTCGTCGAGGCCCTCGTGCTCCACCAGGTCCGCGACCGCGCCCACGACCCTGGCCGTCCGCGGCAGTCCCAGCACCCGGCGGGCCTCCTCCGGCGGGCGGGGATCCGCGAGATAGGGGCCGCCGACGGCGGGGAGCGCCACCCGGACCGGCACCGGGCCGGTCGGCAGGGACCTCGTCAGGTCCCGCACCCGCTCGCGCATCGCACGACTGGCGGTGACCACATCGGCGGCGGCCGCCAGGACCTCGACCTCGCGGGCGGAGCCGAGCCGGTGACGTTCGCTCGTGGCGGCCTCGGCCGGGCGGGAGGAGGCCCAGCGGTCGGCCGGCAGCTCGCGCACCTCGTAGACCCACGGGATGCCCAGGGCCTCCGCGACGGCGCGGGTGACGAGGGCGTTGCCGGCCCGGCTCGTGGTGTGCAGCACCGCGGGCCGCACGCGCAGCGCGAGCCCGAGCAGGGCCTGCGCCTCGTGCTGCAGGCGTGCCGTCACGGTGGGCGTGCCCCGCACCGGTGGGATCCGGTGGTAGGAGACACCGTCGAGCACCTCGGCGTCCGCCGCGCGCGGCGGCCGGGTGGGCGGCACGGGGCCGGGCCGCGTCACGGCGGTCACCGTCCAGCCCTGGGCCACCGTCGCCGAGAGCAGGGCGTGGGCGTGCGGAGCGCGGCGTGCCCGGCCCTGCGGTGCGGTCCACGGGAGCACGTGCAGCACCGACGCCGGCTCGGGGCGGTAGCCCACCACGGGAGTGAGCCCGGGACGCCAGCCGGAGAGCAGCCGCAGCTCGTCCTCGTAGTGGTGCAGCCGGCGCCGTTCCCCCGGCGTGGCGCTGCCGGCGGCAACGGCGCGGCGCAGCTCGGTCACGGCCTCCGAGATCCGGCCGACATGGCGGTGCCGGCGCGCCCTCGTGCCCGCGAGGTCCTTCGTGCCGGGCGGCACCTGCGCCAGGAGCTCGTCGGCCTGGGCGACGCGCCCGGCCGACAGGGCGACCTCGGCGAGACGGCGGGCCGTGCGCGGCGAGGGTCGCCCGAGACGGGCACGCCGGATCCGGGCATCGAGCCGCCGGTCCACGGCGGTGTCCGGGCCCAGGCCGCGCGCCCCGGCCTCGGGCCAGGGACTGCGCAGCAGGACGCGTGCGGCCGGGCGTGCCGCACCGGCGGGAAGGACGCGGGCCGGAGGCGGGCAGAAGGCCTCGGGCTCGTCGTCCGGACGGAAAGGGCGGGGGGTGTGCGGCATGGCTCTCTCGCGGGGGTCAAGAGGGGCCGTCCCGGTCGATCACGGGGCGTGCAACGGGCGGGGGAAGTCGGTCCGCCGCCGACCGGGGGGTGCGGCCGCGGAACCACTGATCGTCAGAGCTCAGCCTAGCAACACATCGGCCCGGATCGTCCTGCGAAACGGCGATCCTCCTCCCGCGCCGTCGCTCCCGGGGCCGGGCGCTGCTCCCCGAGGGGGTCTCAGGGCACCCGGGCGATCCACCCCGGCGTGGCGAACTTCGTGGCCACCAGCTCGTGGGCGGTGGCGAGCTCGGCGTCGCGGACGGCGCCCGCCACCGCCCCGTAGCGTTCCGCGAAGACCTCCATGAGCTTGTCCACGACGTCGGCACGCGACATGCCGGTCTGCCGGCGCAGCGGGTCCACGCGCTTCTCGGCCGAGCGGTGGCCCTTGTCGGAGAGCTTCTCCCGGCCGATCCGCAGGATCTCCGTCATCTTCCGCGCGTCGATGTCGTAGCTCATCGTCACGTGGTGGACCATGCCGCCGCCCGCGAACCGCTTCTGCGCCGCCCCGCCGATCTTGCCGTGCTCCGTGGCGATGTCGTTGAGCGGGACGTAGAACGCCTCCAGTCCCATCTCCCGGAACGCCTGCATCACCCACTGGTCGAGGAACGGATAGGACTCCGCGAAGCTGAGTCCGTCCACGAGGGTCTGCGGCAGGTACAGCGAGTACGTGATGCAGTTGCCGGCCTCCATGAACATCGCCCCGCCGCCGGACACACGGCGCACCACGGAAACGCCGTGGCGCCGCGCCCCGTCCGCGTCCACCTCGTTGCGCAGGGACTGGAAGGAGCCGATCACCACGGAGGGCTCCTCCCAGTCCCACAGGCGCAGGGCGGGTGGGCGCCGGCCGGCGCCGACCTCGCGGGCGAGGACCTCGTCGAGGGCGAGGTTCTCCAGGGTGGGCCGGACCGTGGGCGGGATGACCTCCCACTCGTGGTCTCCCCACGTGGTGGCGTGGGCCAGAGCGCGGCGGACCGCCGTGGCGATCGCCTGCGGGGAGAAGCCGAACAGCACGACGTCGTCCGACAGGGCCGCGTCGACGGCCCCGACGATCTCGTCCTGGGACGCGTGCTCGTCCAGGCCGGTCAGCGCCGCGTTGATGTCCTCGAGGGCTTCGTCGGGCTCCAGGAAGAAGTCCCCGTTGACGGAGACGTCGGTCAGCCGCCCGTCGACGACGCCCACGTCCGCGACCACGAGCTTGCCGCCGAGCACCTTGAAATCCCCGTGCCGCCGTTCCTGCGCCATCCGCGTCCTCCCGTCGTCCGTGCTGCCGGTGGCCCCGGGACAGCCTACGCCCGGGTGCCCGGGCACGCCGCAGGCCCGGACCGAAGCGGTCCGGGCCTGCGTGCGGTGGTGCGGGGCCCCGCGAGCGGGACGAACGTCAGCTGCCGGACTTGCCGAAGTTCTTGAAGCGGGCGTTGAACCGCTCCACGCGACCGGCGGAGTCCATGATGCGCTGCTTGCCGGTGTAGAACGGGTGCGACTCCGAGGAGATCTCGACCTCGATGATCGGGTACTCGTTGCCGTCCTCCCACGTCTCGGTCTTCTGCGAGGTGGCGGTGGAACGGGTCAGGATGGTCTTGCCGGAGGCCAGGTCGCGGAAGAGGACCGGGTGGTAGTCCGGGTGGATGTCAGTCTTCATGGGGTTCAAACCTTTTCGTCGGTGCCTGGATTTTGCCAGTCACGGTTTCGCTCGGTGGGCGGTGCGCCGTCGTCGTCGGTCCGCTCGGCCCTCACGGGAGCGCGCGGAGGCGACCCGGCGGGAGGCACCAGCGATGAAGTCTAGCCGATCCCCGCCCGCAGTTCACGCCCCGGCCGGACGGGGGCCGGCCGGTCCGCCCCCGTCCCGCCGGCCGACAGGACCCTGTCGGTCCGCGGTGGCCGTCACCACCGGTGGGCGACGTCGACCACCACCCGCGTGGTCTCGCCCGGGCCGGTGAGGAAGAAGGTCCGGAACGGCAGGCGCGCCCGCACGCCCAGGCCGATCTTGGACTGCCCCTCGAAGCTGCCCGCCCAGGCCACCTGGCGGAAGGTCTCGTAGCCCGTGGTGTCCACCAGCTCACGCTGGTTGTCCGGGTCGTAGGTGGGGTCGCCGTCCTCGTCGTAGGCCGGGGACTCCACGAGGATGCTCAGCTCGGCGTCCCCGCGCAGCGGGATCGGCAGGCCGGACCCGATGCCCGTCACCTCGTCGACGTACTCCACGGAGTAGGTGCCCGTGAAGCCCTCGATGTCGACGACCAGCCGGTCGAAGCACTCGTGGCGGCCGGCCCGGACGTCCACGAGGTAGGTCTCGTTGAGGGGGCTGGAGACGGACTGCTCGCCCGTCGACCCCCAGGTGATGCCGCAGTACGGCTCGGTGGCGCCCGCGGAGCCGGGGACCACCAGGCTCGCCCCCACGGCCAGCAGCAGTGCCGCCGACGACGAGAACAGCTTCTTCATGACACACCTTCCGTCCGTCTGCCCCCGGACGCCGGCTGGTGCCGCGGTTTGACGGACCGGGCCTCGCAGACCCCTCCAGAATAGTCTTCGCAGTCGCCAACGGCACTGGTCGGGCGGGGAATGACGGACCAACCGTTATCGTCGCCGCCGGCTGAGCGCAGCGGCCGGGGCCCTACCGTCCCGGGCGGGTCTCCCAGAACGCCACGGCCGAGGCGGCGGCGACGTTGAGGGAGTCCACGCCGTGGGACATCGGGATCCGGACGGTCAGGTCCGCGTGGTGCACGGTGGCGGCGCCGAGCCCGTCCCCCTCCGTGCCGAGGACCAGGGCGAGCTTGTCCTCCCGGCGGGCGGACAGCTCCTGGAGGGTGATCGAGTCCTCGTCCAGGGCGAGGGCCGCCGTGGTGAATCCCGCGTCCTTGACCCGCTGCAGGTCGGCGGTCCAGTGCTCGAGCCGCGTCCACGGCACCTGGAACACGGTGCCCATGGACACCCGGATGGAGCGCCGGTACAGCGGGTCGGCGCAGCGGGGGGTGACGAGCACGGCGTCGACGTCGAGCGCGGCGGCCGAACGGAAGATCGCCCCCACGTTGGTGTGGTCCACGATGTCCTCGAGGATCGCGACCCGCCGCGAGGACGCCAGGAGCTGCTCGAGCGCCACCGGTTCCGGGCGCTGCATGGCCGCGATCGCCCCGCGGTGCAGGTGGAAGCCCGTGATCCGCTCGAGCACCGCGTCCGCACCGACGTACAGGGGGACGTCCGGGTGCTCCGCCAGCACGTCCGCGAGGTCCTCGAGCCACTTCTCGGCCATGAAGAAGGACCGGGGGACGTGCCCGGCGGCGAGCGCCCGGCGCAGGACCTTGGAGGACTCCGCGATGTACATGCCGCGCTCGGGCTCGAGCCTGCGCCGGAGCTTGACGTCGGTCAGGCGGGCGTAGTCGGCCACCCGGGGGTCCTCGGCGCTCTCGAGGCGGATCAGGTGGGGGAAGTCGGTCACGGGCTCTCTTCCGGTCGAGGCGGGGTCGTGGCGGGGCGTGCGCCGGGGACGGGGCCGGTGGGGCGGGGGACGTGGCCGGTGTGGACGGTGTGAACGGTGTGGACGCCACGATCGTAGCGGCCGCGGTGGCCTCCCCCTCCCGGGCCCCGGCTCAGACCAGCCGGGCGACGAGGGTGACGAGGGCGACGACGCCGAGCACCACGATGACCGCGCGCAGCACCGGCGGCGGGAGGCGGCGGCCGATCTTGGCGCCGGCCCAGGACCCGAGGCTCGAGCTGACCGCGATGAGCAGCACCACCCACCAGTCGATCCGGTCGAGGGCGAAGAGGACGTAGGAGACGGCGGCCACGATGTTGACCACGGCCACGAGCACGACCTTCACGGCGTTGGCGGCCTGGAGGGAGGCGAGCAGGAACACGCCCAGGACGCCCAGCAGCAGCACGCCCTGGGCGGCGACGAAGTAGCCGCCGTACACCCCGGTCAGCAGCACCAGGACGTAGAGGGTCATCGGCTGGGGCGCCCGGTCGGGGTCCAGGGGCCGGGGGGTCTCGCCGCGGGCCCGAGCCGCCGCCTGCGCCGCGTCCGCCTGCTGCTCCTTGCGGCGGCGGACCACGGCCTGCAGCCGCGGCTGGAGGACGACGAAGCCGAGGGCGACGACGACGAGCACCGGGGCCGCGTAGCCGAACACGGACTCGGGCAGGTGCAGCAGCAGCGCGGCGCCGGCCACCCCGCCCACCGCGGAGATCGGGACCAGCTTCAGCAGGGTCCGCTCGACGCCCCTGAGCTCCGCGCGGTAGTGCCAGGCCCCCGTGAGATTGCCTGCGATGAGCCCCATCGCGTTGGACATGGTCGCGGTCACCGGCGGGACGCCCATGGCCACGAGCACGGGGAAGGTCACGAGGGTCCCCGAGCCCACGATCGTGTTGATGAGCCCGGCCCACACGCCGGCCAGCAGGATGAGCCCGACCTGCCAGGGCTCGAAGGGCAGGCCGGCGAGCAGGCCGGTGACGGCGTCGCCCATGCTCTCCACGGACGAGGGCACGGACGAGGGCAGTGACAGTGGCACGGAGGAGGGCAAGGGTGCTGCGGTCAGGACCGGGCGAACGCCGCGTAGCGGTTGCCGACCTTCACCAGCTTGAGGGGCAGGCCGAAGGTCTCGGAGAGGTTCCTCTGCGTCATGACCTCCTGCACGGGCCCGGAGGCCACGACCCGGCCCTCGCGCAGCAGCAGCGCGTGGGTGAAGGCGTCGGGCACCTCCTCCAGGTGGTGGGTGACCATGACGACGGTGGGCGCGGTCTCGTCCCGGGCCAGTTCGTCGAGCCGTGCCACCAGGTCCTCCCGGCCCCCCACGTCCAGGCCGGCCGCGGGCTCGTCCAGCAGCAGCAGCTCGGGGTCGGTCATCAGCGCCCGGGCGACGAGCACGCGCTTGCGCTCCCCCTCGGACAGGGAGCCGAAGCGGCGCTCGGCCAGCCGGCCGATCCCCCACGCGTCCAGGAGCTCCTGCGCCTGGGCCTCGTCGGCGTCGTCGTAGTTCTCGATCCACCGCCCGGTCACGCCGTAGGCGGCGGTGACCACGCAGTTGCGCACGGTCTCCGCCTCGGGGATCTGGGCGGCCAGCACCGTGGAGCTCAGCCCGATCCGGGGACGCAGCTCGAAGACGTCCACCGCGCCGAGGATCTCGTCGAGGATGTCCACCATCCCCCGGGTGGGGTGCAGCCGGGCCGCGGCGATCGACAGCAGCGTGGTCTTGCCGGCGCCGTTGGGCCCCAGGACGACCCACCGCTCGCCCTCGTTGACGATCCAGTCCACGGACTCCAGGAGGGTCTTCTGGCCACGGACCACGCTGACGTCCACCATCTCCACCACAGCACTCATACCCGCCACCTTAGGGCACCGGCGGCGGACGCTCCCCCTGCCCCCGACCCCGCGCCGTCCCCCGTCACCGGACGGGCACGCCCCGGCGCACGGATACACTGACCGCATGACCACCGACCTCGCCGTGATCGCGTTCGCCCAGAATCCGGACCCGGAGGCCCGTGAGCGCATCCTCACCCTGGTGCAGGACGCCGGTGCCGAGGTCGAGCGCTTCTCCACCGTGCGGGTGACCGGCCCCGGGTCGGCCGGCCCGGACTCGGGGGTCCCGGGCTACAACGCCTTCACCGCGCTCGTGCACGGCTCCGACGCGACCGCCCTGCTCGCCGCCCTGCGCCCCGACCCGCTGACCCAGCTCCTGCCGGGCGTGGACGTCAACGTCGTGCCGACCACCCTGTTCGACGCCACGCGGCGGAAGCTGCTCGTCATGGACGTCGACTCCACGCTCATCCAGCAGGAGGTCGTCGAGCTGCTCGCCGCCCACGCCGGACGCGAGGCCGAGGTCACCGCCATGACCGAGGCGGCCATGCGCGGGGAGCTCGACTTCGCCGAGTCCCTGCACGCACGGGTCGAGACCCTCGCGGGGCTGCCCGCCTCCGTGGTCGAGGAGGTCCATGCCGCCGTGCGGCTCTCCCCCGGCGCGGACGTGCTCGTCAAGGCGTTCCTGCGCGAGGGCCACGCCGTCGCCGCGGTCTCGGGGGGCTTCCTGGGCGTCCTCGATCCGCTCGCCGAGCAGCTCCAGCTCACCCGGCACGCCGCCAACGTCCTCGAGGTCGTCGACGGGAAGCTCACCGGCAGGCTGCTCGGCGAGGTCGTGGACCAGACCGTCAAGGAGCGGTGCCTGCGGACTTGGGCCGACGAGCTGGACGTCGCCCCCGAGGACGTCATCGCGGTGGGCGACGGAGCCAACGACATCGACATGATCAGGGCCGCCGGCCTCGGCGTGGCCTTCAACGGGAAGCCCGCCCTGCGTGCGGCCGCCGACGCCCAGATCAGCCTGCCCAACCTGGACGCGGTCCGCTTCTTCACCGACGTCTGAGACCCCGGCACCCGCTCACCCCTCCCCCGCGTCCGTCCCGCCCGTCCGTCGCGCTCCGTGGCACCGGGGCCCCGTGCGCGCACGCCGCGGGTCGTAGAGTGGGGTGCATCACGGGCGGTGCGACGTCCACGACCGCCCAGGGCCCGAGGAGGGACAGTGACGCCTACCGGTGCGCCCCGGCAGCGCCCCGGGTTCCTGGCCCGGATGATGCTGCTGCACCTGGCCGTGGTGACGGTCGTCGTCGCGCTCTGCGGGGGCGTCTACGGCTGGCTGACCTACGAGCGCCTGGGCCGGGACGCCGAGCACCAGGCCCTGTCCATCGCCCGGTCCGTGGCCGCCACCGACGACGTCCGGGCGGGTGTCGCCGAGCTGGTCGAGGCCGGCCCCGAGGACCTGGACCCGGACGTGCTCGCCCGGGGCTCCCTCCAGTCCTCGGCCGAGGAGGTCCGGCGGCGCACGGACTCCCTGTTCGTGGTCGTCACCGACGACGCCGGCCTCCGGCTCGCCCACCCCAATCCCGAGCAGCTGGGCCGGCCCGTCAGCACGGACCCGACCGAGGCACTGGCCGGCCGGGAGGTCACCAGCCAGGAGCGCGGCACCCTGGGGCACTCCGCGCGGGCGAAGGTCCCGGTGTACGCGCCGGGAACGGACTCCGCCGTGGTGGGCGCGGTGAGCGTGGGCATCTCCCGCGAGGACGTGCTGGCCAGCCTCCGGCAGGACATCACCCCGGTGGCGGCCACCGCCGTCGGCGCCCTGGGGCTCGGGGCCGCCGCCTCCGCGGCGATCGCGCGCCGGCTGAAGCGCCTGACGCTCGGCCTCGAGCCCGAGGAGATCGTCGCGCTCGCCCAGGACCAGGAGGCCGTGCTGCGCGGGGTCGACGAGGGTGTCATCGGCGTCTCGCCCGGGCACCGCCTCACGGTGGTGAACGAGGAGGCCGGCCGGCTGCTGGGACTGCCGGACCCCGCCCGCCTGGTGGGCACACCCCTGGCCGGGGCGGGCCTGCCGGCCGTGTTCCCCGCCCTGCTCGCCGCGGCCACCCCGGCGTCCCCCGCCGTCGAGCAGGTCGTCGGACGGCACGTGCTGATCCTCTCGGCCCGCGCCGTCCGACCGGCCCGCCCGGGACTGCCGCCTCTGGGCTGGGTGGTGCTGATCCGGGACCGCACGGAGCTGCAGTCCCTGACCCGCCAGCTCGACGCCGTGGGGGCCCTCAGCACGGCCCTGCGCGCCCAGCGCCACGAGTTCGCCAACCGCCTGCACACCATCTCGGGGCTGCTGGCGATCGGCGACCCGGAGGAGGCCCGCCGCTACGTCTGCGAGGTGACCGAGACCGGGCCCCTGACCTATCCGGCCGAACGGGCCGAACTGCTGCGGGACCCCTACCTGCAGGCGTTCCTGGGGGCCAAGAGCGTCGAGGCCGCCGAGCGCGGCGTGACGCTGCGCATCGGCGCGGACACGCTCGTCCGCGGCCGGATCACGGACCCGCAGGACGTCACCACCGTGATCGGCAGCCTCGTGGACAACGCCGTCCGTGCCGCCGTCCAGGGCACCTCGCCGGACCGCTGGGTCGAGGTCGAGCTGCTCGACGACTGGGACGGCGGACAGGGCACGCTGCACCTCGTCGTGGCCGACTCCGGCGACGGGCTCCCCGTGCAGGACGCCGAGCCGATCTTCGCCCAGGGCTGGTCCACCGCGGCCCCGTCCGGCGGGTCCGGCGACGGCGGAGCCGGGAACAGCGAGCCCGGGGACAGCGCGCTCGGGGACGACGGGCCGGAGGACGGCGGTGCCGGACACGGCGGCGGAGCACGGTTCGACGTGCTGCCGGACGTCCACGGCCAGGGCTTCGGGCTGTCCCTGAGCCGGGAACTGGCCCGCCGGCGCGACGGGGACGTGTGGGTGGCCGACGCCGGAGGCCCCGGCGGGCCGGGAGCCGTCTTCTGCGCCCGCCTGCCCGGTACCGTGGTCCGCGACCCCGGACCCGGTGCGGAGGTCCGCGGCGAACGGTCCGCCGGCAGAGCAGGAGGTGCAGGATGAGCGACGACCTGGTGGTCCTCGTGGTCGACGACGACTTCCATGTGGGACGGCTGCACGCCGGATTCGTGAACGCCGTCCCGGGCTTCACGGCACTGTCCCCGGTGGGCACCGCCGAGCAGGCGATGCGCACCGTGCACGCGCACCAGCCGGACCTCGTGCTGCTGGACGTCTACCTGCCGGACGCCCTGGGACTGGACCTGCTGCGGGCCCTGGACGTGGACGTCATCATGCTCACCGCGGCGGCCGACCCGGCGTCCGTGCGCACCGCCGTCCGCCGCGGCGCGCTCGCCTACCTCATCAAGCCGTTCACCCACGAGACGCTGGCCCGCACGCTGCGGGCCTACGCGCGGTACCGCCGGCTCCTGGCCGACCGCGACGGGCTGACGCAGGAGGGGGTGGACCGCGCCCTGCACGCCCTGCACCCGGGTGAGACCGCCGCCCCCGGGGAGCGCGCCCGCTCGGCGACGGAGACCTCGGTGCTGGCGGCCCTGGAACCGGGGGTCGCGCTCTCGGCTGCGGAGATCGCCCGCAAGGTCGGCGTCTCCCGGGCCACCGCCCAGCGCTACCTCTCCACGCTGGCCGAGGACGGGTCGGTCGAGATCCAGCTGCGCTACGGGAGCACGGGCCGGCCCGAGCACCGCTACGGCCCCGCGGCCACCTGACGTTTAGCCCATTCACAGGGCCCGTGCCTAGACTTCCCGGCATGGCAAGCAGGACACGACCGGAACCACAGGCACACTGCGACGCGTGGCCGGACGAGATCTGCGGCGATCCGGTCGCCGAGCGGGCGAGGCTGTTCGCGGTGAGCCTGCGGACCGCCGTGGGCTCGCTCACCCTGCGGGAGGTCGGGGCGCTGACCGGCGTCGACCACACCGCGCTGTCCCGGATCCTGGACGGCCAGGTCTGGCCGGACGGCTACACGATCGCCCGCCTGGAGGTGCGGCTGGGGACCGGCCTGTGGCCTCGGTACGAGATGTGACCCGGGCGTAGAGTCACGTCCATGGCACCGACGCTCTACGAGTGGATGACCCCGCAGCAGGCGGACGAGGCCCTGGCCCGCTTCGTCGCCGAACGCGCCCCGGCCCTGCGGCGGGTGCGTGCCGCCCTGGCCGACGACGGCCGGGACCCGGCCTCCCTGCTGGACGGCACGCTCGGGTCCGTGGCGGAGGTGTGGGAGTGGATCACGGCGCGGTGCGCGGAGCTGGGCACCGACCCGAGGACGCTGGCCGAGGACCCGACCCGTGACCGGTGGCCCAGCTGGGCCCGCCACGGGATGCTCGTGGACCCGCACCCGCCGGCCGGGGCCCTGGCCCTGGTCGACGGGTTCGTCAGCTACCTCGCGGAGGTCGTCGCCGCCGCGGTGCCGGACGCGCACTGGCGCATCGGGGAGCACCGCCTGAGCGACTACCCGATGCTCAACCGCCCGGTGCTCGCGGGTGACCACCACCAGGTCTTCCTCCCCGCCCTGCCGCTCTACAGCGTCTACCAGGCCGCCCACGGCCGCGTGCCGATGGACGGCGCGGAGATGCTCGCCCACGCCCGGCGGACGGTCTCCGCGCTGCGCGGCGAGGGCCCGGAGGCGGCCGCCGCGCAGGAGCCGCTCGTGACCGTGGTCGCCGAGGTGGACTGCTTCGACGTGGGTCTGCGCCAGGACCTCGCGCATCGCCACGGGTCGCTGATCGACCGGCTCGTCGCCGAGCTCGCGGACCGCGACGGCGTCGAGTCGGTCCACCGGTACGGGCCGGCCGCGCTGGTCGTCGACGTCCCGACCTGGGACGAGCTCCGGCTGCGGATGTGGCTGACGCTGTGGCTCGACCGGCATCTCCCCCGGTGACGGAGCCGCAGCGGACCCGGGTGCGTCCCGGGCGCCGGCACCGATCCCCGGGCGGACCGCTGCCGGTGCGCGCCGCGGCACGGCCCCGGGAGGGATGACGGCATGGTCGACGCCCATCTGCACGTGATCGACCCCCGGTTCCCGCTGGTGCCGAACCAGGGGTACGTCCCGCCGCGGTTCACGGTGGACGACTACCGGTCGAGGGTCGCAGGCCTGGGCGTGGTGGGCGGAGCCGTGGTCAGCGGCTCGTTCCAGGGCCACGACCAGACGTACCTGTGCGCGGCCCTGGCGGACCTGGGCCCGGGATTCGCCGGCGTGACCCAGCTGCCGGCCTCCGTTCCGGACGAGCGGGTGCTCGAGCTGCACCGCGCCGGGGTGCGGGCGGTGCGCTTCAACCTGCGCCGGGGCGGGGCCGCGGACCCGGCCGGCATCGAGCGGCTGGCCCGGCGGGTGCACGACCTCGCGGGGTGGCACGCCGAGTTCTACCTGGACGCCGCCGCCCTGGAGGACCTCGCGCCCGTCCTGCGGAGGCTGCCGCGGGCCGGTGTGGACCACCTCGGGATGAGCGCGGCCGGGCTGCCGCGGCTGCTCGAACTGGTCCGGCACGGCGTCAAGGTCAAGGCCACCGGCTTCGGCCGCGTCGACCTCGACGTGCGGGAGACGCTGGTCCGGATCCACGCCGTGGACCCGACCGCGCTGCTGTTCGGCACCGACCTCCCGGGCACCCGGGCGCCGCGCCCGTTCCGGGTCGGCGACACCGAACTCATCGTCGACGCCCTGGGCCGCGACGACGCGGCCGCCGTGCTGCACCACAACGCCGCCGCCTGGTACGGCCTGCCGCGCCCCGCGGCCACCGGCTGAGGCACCGGCGCCGCAGCACCGGGGCGGACGTGCGCGGCTCCGACGGCGGAGGGCGACTACTCCGGCCACACCTGACGGTCCGGGCCCTCCAGCGCGTAGCGCAGCTCCACGGCCCCGCCCTCGAAGTGGGTGGTGCGCTGCAGCCGCAGGTCGCGCGCGGCGCTGGTCGGCAGGACGGGGTGCCCGCCGCCCAGGACGATCGGCATGCAGGTCAGCCACAGCTCGTCGAGCAGACCGGCGTCCGCGAACTGCGCCGCCAGCCGCCCCCCGCCCACGACCCACAGGTTCCGGCCGCCCGCGGAGGCGAGCAGGGCCCCGGCGTGCCGCGCGACGGGTCCTTCGACGAACTCGAGGTTCGCGCCCTCGATCCGGGGCAGGTCCCGGTGGGTGAACACCCGCACGGGCCGGTCGCCGTAGGCCCAGTCCCCCTGCTCGAGGACGAACTCGTAGGTGCTCGCCCCCATCGCGAGCGCACCGACGTCGGCCACGAAGGCGTCGTAGTGGTCCTGGTAGGCCTCGAAGCCGTACTGCAGGAGCCAGTCGAGGTGGTTCTCCCAGTCGGCGATGTAGCCGTCGGCGCTGGCGGCCACGTAGTACTGCGTTCTGCCCATGCGTCCCAGGTTACGCACCCGGTCGGCGGCGTCCCAGGGTCTCTTCCACCGCTGCGCGCACGGGGTCATGATGGGGGGACATCGACCGATCGACGCGGAGGCCGGACATGCCCGTGCTGCTCAATCCCTACTTCTCGTTCCGGGACACGGCCGAGGAGGCGATGTCCTTCTACCGGTCCGTGTTCGGCGGGGAGCTGTCGATCAGCCGGTTCAGCGAGTACGGTGCGAGCGACGACCCCGCGGAGCAGGACAAGGTCATGCACTCCATGCTCACCACCGGCACCGGACTGGTCCTGATGGCCTCCGACACCCCGAACGGCACGAACTTGGCGGTCGGGGACAACGTGTCCGTCTCCGTGAGCGGCGACGACGACGCCGCGATGCGCGGCTGGTGGGAGGCGCTCCGGGACGGGGGGACCGTGACCATGCCCCTCGACGAGGCGCCCTGGGGCGGTCTGTTCGGGATGTGCACCGACCGGTTCGGCATCCACTGGATGTTCAGCGTCGGCGGCTCCTGAGCCGTCCGGTCCCGCACGGTCGTCCGCGCCCGGGGAGGACCGTGCGGGGAGGACCGGCCCGGCGCGAGCGGGCGGTGTCAGGCCCGGGCCCGCAGCTGGTCGGCGAGCGGCCGGTAGTGCCCGGCCATCGCGGGGTGGTAGTCCCGGTCGAAGTCGACGGCGTCCGGGTCCCCGCCGGTCTCGGCGGCCACCAGCCGGTCCAGGTAGTACTCCCAGCCCGGCCCGACCGACTCCACCTCGTCCGCGTCGGGGTAGCGGTGGGTCAGCTGCAGGACGGTCGTCCCGCCGTAGTCCTCGAGGGCCAGGTCCACGCGCCAGGCGTCGGCCGCGGTGCCCAGCGTGAGGGCGAGGTGGCGCGGCGGATCGCACCGGCGGATGAGCAGCGTCTCGGGCCGGTCCCAGTCCTCGGCGGTCATCAGCACCTCGACCCGTCCGGAGGCCGGGTCCCCGCTCCACGTCCCGTACCACCGGGCGAGGCGGCCGGAGTCCGTGACCGCGGCCCAGATGTCCTCGCCCGAGGCGCGGAAGGTCCGGGCGAGGACGAGGTGGCCGTCCGGATCGAGACGTCCTGTGGGCCGTGGGGTCATGGTGGCTCCTTGCTGGGCTCCGCACCGCGCGGAGCGGCTCGTGTGCGGAACGCGGACGGTGCCGCACCGTGTCCCTCAGGCATAGCACCCGCGGGCGGCCGACGGAAGTCGCCACCTGGCGGACATGGTCGTGCCCGCGGGACCGGGCAGTGCCTGCGGTGCCGACCGCCGACCGCTCCGACACGGCCGTGCGGCGGTCACCGCGAGCTGACCGTGGCGAACTTGCGCAGGCACAGCGGCACGAACACCACGAGCAGCAGGAGACTGCCGGCCACCACGGTCAGGACCGGGTGCTGCATGGGCCACACGTCCGGCACGGGGGCGGACCCGGTGTTGCCGAACAGCTCGCGGGCGGCCTGCACGAGCGCCGAGACGGGGTTCCAGTTGGCGAAGGCCTCGAGCGGGCCCGGCAGGTTCTGGGACTGCACGAACGCGTTGGAGATGAACGTCAGCGGGAACAGGATGATGAACGAGGCGTTGTTGACGGTCTCCGGACTGCGCACGCTCATGCCCACGAGCGCCATGACCCAGCTGAACGCGTAGCTGAACAGCAGCAGCAGGGCGATCCCCGCGAGGAAGGACCCGATCGAGGTGGTGAACCGCCACCCGACCACGAAGCCCGTGCCGATCATGATGACCATGGACACGGCGTTGAGCACCAGATCGCTGTTGGTCCGCCCGATCAGGACCGCCGAGGGGCTCATCGGCAGGGTCCGGAACCGGTCGACGATGCCCTCCTTGAGGTCCTGGGCCATGCCCGCCCCGGAGAACGTGGAGCCGAAGAGCACGGTCTGACCGAAGATCCCGGCCATCAGGTACTGCGTGTAGTCGGTCCCCTCCACCTGGATCGACCCGGCGTAGACCTGGCTGAACAGCAGGACGAACATGACGGGCTGGAGCACGGCGAAGACCAGCATGTCCGGTGAGCGCCGCAGCTTGATCAGGTTGCGCTGGGTGATCGTCCAGCCGTCGGCGGCCCAGGTGCCGACCGTGGCGCCCGGGCCGGCTGTTCCGGCAAAGGTGGGGGCGCTCATCGCAGCTGCCCCCCGCCGGCCGTGGCCACGGCGCCGTCGGAGTCCTCGTCCGTGCCGGTGGGCGGTGCGGTCGGGCTCCCGGTGAGCGAGAGGAACACGTCGTCCAGGGTGGGCCGGCGCATTCCGGCGTCGTGCAGGCCCACGCCCTGGGCGTCGAGGTCCGCGAGGATGCGCTGGAGGGCGGACGGGCCCTCCCGGACCGCGACCTGGAGCTCGCGTCCCTGCTCGTCGCGCGTGGGGGCGCCCTCCCCGTGGCGGGCCAGCACGTCGGAGGCCCGCGCGGCGTCCGCCCCGTCCTGCAGCACGACGACGACTCGGTGGCCACCGAGGCGCGTCTTCAGCTCGTCGGGAGTGCCCGCCGCGATGACGCTCCCGTCGTCGATGACCGAGATCTCGTCGGCGAGCTGGTCGGCCTCCTCGAGGTACTGGGTCGTGAGCAGCACCGTGGTGCCGTCCGAGACGAGGGACCGGATCACGTCCCACAGACCGATCCGGCTGCGCGGGTCCAGGCCGGTGGTGGGTTCGTCCAGGAACAGGACGCGGGGCCGGGTGACCAGCGCCCCGGCGAGGTCCAGCCGGCGCCGCATGCCGCCCGAGTACCCCTTGACGGGGCGGTCGCCGGCGTCCTCGAGGCCGAACAGCTCCAGGAGCTCCGCCGCCCGGCGGCGGGCGGCCGCCCCGCCCAGGTGGTAGAGCCGGCCGACCATCCGCAGGTTCTCGGTCCCGGTGAGGTTCTCGTCGACCGCGGCGTACTGGCCCGAGGCGCCGATCATCCGCCGGATCCGGGCGGGGTCGCCGACCACGTCGACCCCGTCGATCCGTGCGGTCCCGGCGTCGGGGGTGATGAGCGTGGTGAGCACCTTGACCACGGTGGTCTTGCCCGCTCCGTTCGGGCCCAGCAGGCCCTTGACGATCCCCTCCGGCACGGAGAGGTCGAGGCCGGCCAGGGCGTGGACCGTGCGCGAGCGGGACCGGTAGGACTTGGTCAGTCCTTCGACCTCGATGAGTGGACCGCTCATGGTGGAGCTCCGTTCCGGGGCGGGCCCGCCCCTGTTCCGCGGTCGGCTCCGTGGAGTGCCCGGAGCCCGGCCGTCCGATCGACGACGACGGAAGGAGCATCTCATCCACCGCGGACGGTGTACCAGTCCGCGGCACGAGGGCGGTGGGGCGCCGCCCGGGGCC
>NZ_JBISWJ010000108.1:0-66279 GCF_044462225.1 Kocuria kalidii
CGCCCCGCCGTGACCTCGTCGTGCGCCGGGACCGCTCCCGGCAGCGCTACTCGCGTCCGGCCTGGGCCAGGAAGTCGTCCGCGCCGCCCACCAGCTCGACGTGCCCGGTGGGGACGTCCGCGCTGACCATCCTCGCGATCTCCTGGGCGAACTCGTGCACGGAGTAGAGCTTGCCCGCGGCCTCGCGGCGCTGCTCGAGCGCGCCCGGGCGGGCCCGGTTGAGCAGGGTCGCGGTGACGGTGCCCTCGATCATGTCGGCGGAGACCACCACGAAGGTGATGCCTCGCTCCGACAGCTCCGGGACGCGGGCGGTGAGGGTGTCCTCGCCCGCGCGCTTGGACCGCGCGACCGCCTCGTACTCGGGCATGGTCTCGACGTCGTTGATGAAGTGCGCCTGGTGGCTGGTCACGAACACCACGCGCCCGCCCTCCGGCAGGTGCTCGAGCGCAGCGGTGAGAGCGTCGTCCTGGGCGTCCCGGTTGAGCTTGAGGGCGTAGTCCTCGCCGAGGTCCGTCTCCATGCCGCCGGAGGCGTTGAGCACGAGCACGTCGACCCCGCCGAAGGCCTCCGCGGCCCGGGCGAAGAGGTTGCGGACGTCCTCGGGGCGGGTCATGTCGGCCTGAACGGCGACGGCCCGCCCACCGGCGGCCTCGATCTCCTTGACGACCTTGTTGGCGCGCGGCGCCTTCTGCCGGTAGTTGACGACGACGTTGGCGCCCTCGGCGGCCAGCAGCTTGGCGGTGTCGGCGCCGACGCCGCGCGAGGACCCGGTGACGACCGCGGTCTTGCCTGCAAGTGAACTCATGGTGCTCCTTCGGTGGGACGGGCGGGGAGAGGTGTGGCCGGGCTCAGTGGCCCATGCCGAGGCCGCCGTCCACGGGGATGACGGCGCCGGAGATGTACTTGGCCTCGTCGGAGGCGATCCAGCGGACCACGGCGGCGACCTCCTCGGGCTCGGCGAACCGGCCCGCGGGGATGGCCGAGAGGTAGCCCTGCTGGGTGTCCTCGGGCAGCGCCGCGGTCATCTCGGTGTTGATGAACCCCGGGGCCACCACGTTGGCGGTCACGTTGCGCCCGCCCAGCTCCCGGGTGATCGACCGGGCGATGCCGACCAGGCCGGCCTTGGACGCGGCGTAGTTGACCTGCCCGGGCGAGCCGTAGAGCCCGACCACGGAGGAGATGAGCACCACGCGCCCCCGCTTGAGCCGCATGAACCCCTTGGCGGCGCGCTGCACCACGCGGAAGGCACCGGTGAGGTTGGTGTCCACCACGTCCTGGAAGTCCTGCTCCTTCATCCGCAGCAGCAGGGTGTCCCGGGTGATCCCGGCGTTGGCCACGACCACCTCGACCGGGCCGTACTCGGCCTCCACCGCCTTGTAGGCGGCGTCGATCGAGGCGGAGTCGGTGACGTCGGCCCGCACCGCGAAGAAGCCCTCGGGCGCCTCGCCGGAGCGGTAGGTCACCGCCACGTTGTCGCCGTGGTCCTGGAAGGCCTGCGCGATGGCCCGGCCGATCCCGCGGTTGCCGCCGGTCACGAGGACGGTGCGGGGGGCCGGGCTGCGCTGCTCGTCTGCCATGGGAAGGGGCCTTTCGGTCGTGGGACGCGGGTGCCGCCGTCCGGGCAGGACGCGGGCCCGGAGGCAAATTCCCCCCAATGCTACCGGTCGGCCCGTGCGACCGTCCGGTAGCACCCGGAGGCCGCCTTCTGGATGTCGGACCCCGGTGAGAGAATGGAACGTCTGTTGGGAGGACCATGAGCAACCGCTATCTCACCACGGCCGAGACCACCGGCCAGGACGACGTCCACTCCATCACCACCACGGCCGAGCCGCACACCCAGGACATGGGCCACCGGATGCGGGTCTACAGCATCCAGATGGCCCTGCGCATCGTGTGCCTCATCGTGTTCGTGGCCGTCGACAACCTCTGGGTCCGCGGTATCGCGATCCTGGGCGTCGCCGTGCTGCCCTGGATGGCCGTGCTGCTCGCCAACAGCAACGACCGCTCCACGCGGACCAGCAACTACTACGAGCCCCCGGCCGCACCGGCGCTGGCGTCCGCACCCGAACCGGCTCCGCCGGCGGAGCCCCTGGCCATCGACTTCGTGCTGGAGGGCGAGTTCGTCGCCGGGCACCGCGAGGACGACACCGCCCGGCCGGGCTCCGGGAGCACGGCCGTTCCCAGCGAGGACCCGGCTTCCTCCGCTACTGTCGAGGACGACACCTCCCGGCACCGCGGCGCGGCCTGAGCCCACGTCGGACAGACCCGGGAGCACCACCGCAGACCCTGAGGAGCACGACCGCCGTGGAGTTCGACCTGCTCGGATCGCTGTCCCCGCGAGGGTCAGAGGCTCCCCCGGCCGGGCCCGACACCCTGCAGTGCTCCCGCAAGGGCTGCCGCGCGGACGCCGCCTGGCGGATCCGCTGGAACAACCCGCGGATCCACACCCCCGAGCGGCGCAAGACCTGGCTCGCATGCGCGGACCACCGCGAGGACCTCGAGCAGTTCCTCGGCGCGCGCGGCTTCTGGAAGGACACCGTCCCGCTCGCCGCCGCGGACCCCGCCGGGGAGCAGCAGGAGTGAACGACTACCGTTTCCTCCTCAGCGGCAAGTGGCTCGGCTTCTTCCTCCTCGCGTGCGCCGCGGCGGTGGTCTCCGTGTACCTGGGCGGCTGGCAGATGGACCGCAACGACCACCTCATCGGCGAGAACACCAAGATCACCCAGAACTACCGCGCCGAGCCCCTGACGGGCGCGGGGGCCGCCGAGCAGTTCACCGCCCACGACGAGCGCCTCACCTGGCACCCCGTGCGGCTCACCGGCCGCTACCTGCCCGAGGACCAGGTCCTGGTCCGCAACCGGCCCCAGGACGGCCGCGTCGGCTACGAGGTCCTGGTCCCGTTCCGCACGCAGGACGGTGACGTGCTGGTCCTGGACCGCGGCTGGATCCCCACCGGCGAGGCGGCCAACGGGATGCCGGACGAGGTGCCGGCCCCGCCCGGCGGTCAGGTGACGGTCACGGCCCGGCTCCAGCCCGGAGAGCCGGCCGTCAGCCGCGGGGCCCCGGAGGGACAGATCGCCTCCGTCCAGCTCGAGGAGCTGCGGGACCGCTGGGACCGGCCGATCGGCACGGCCGCCTACGGCGAGGTCTTCGCGGAGGACCCGGCACCCGCCGTGGTCCCCGCGCCGGCCCCCGAGCCCGAGATCGACTCCGGGCCGCACCTGTCCTACTCGCTGCAGTGGTACGCGTTCGCGGCCCTGTTCTTCGTGGCCTACGGCTACGCCGCCCGGCAGCAGGCCCGCAACGACGCCTGGGACCGCCAGTACGCCGCGGAGATGGAGCGGCGGCTCTCCCGGTTCTACGACGAGGACGGCAACTACATCGGCGAGGGCGACGAGGAGCTCGTCGTGCGGCAGATGGAGATGGCCGACGACATGCCGGCCCACCTCAAGTCCCTCATGCGCCCCCAGCCCCGGCGCCGGCGCAGCCGTCCCACCTGGGAGGACGAGGAGGACGCCATGCTGGACGCCCTCGAGCACCAGGGCCGGTAGCGCGCACACCCGGAGCACGGGCCGGGCCCGCGGTGGACGGGACCGGCGCGGTGTCCGGGCTCAGGCCAGGGAGATGAGGTCCTGGTACTCCTGGCTCCACAGGTCCTCGGTGCCGTCGGGCAGGATGACCACGCGCTCGGGGTCGAGGGCCTCGACCGCGCCCTCGTCGTGCGAGACGAGCACGACCGCTCCCTCGTAGGTGCGCAGGGCGTTGAGGATCTCCCGCCGGGAGGCCGGGTCCAGGTTGTTGGTGGGCTCGTCGAGCAGCAGCACGTTGGCCGAGGAGGCCACGAGCGTCGCGAGCGCGAGGCGGGTCTTCTCGCCGCCGGAGAGCACCCCGGCGGGCTTGGAGACGTCGTCGCCCTGGAAGAGGAACGAGCCCAGGACGTTGCGGACCTCGGTGTCGGCGAGGTCCGGGGCGGCGGTCCGCATGTTCTCGAGCACCGTGCGCTCCGGGTCCAGGGTGTCGTGCTCCTGGGCGAAGTAGCCGAGCTTGAGGCCGTGGCCGGGGAGCACCTCACCGGTGTCGGGCTGGGCCTCGCCCGCCAGCATCCGCAGCAGCGTGGTCTTGCCGGCGCCGTTGAACCCGAGGATGACCACCCGGGAGCCCTTGTCGATGGCGAGGTCCACGTCGTTGAAGATCTCGAGCGAGCCGTAGGACTTGGACAGGTCACGGGCGGTGAGGGGCGTCTTGCCGCAGTCGGCGGGCTTGGGGAACCGGATGTTCGCGACCTTGTCCGCCTGCCGCTCCCCCTCGAGGCCCTGCATGAGCCGTTCGGCGCGCTTGATCATCTGCTGGGCGGCCACGGCCTTGCTGGCCTTGGCGCGCATCTTGTTGGCCTGGTCCATGAGGGCCGTGGCCTTCTTCTCCGCGTTCGCGTACTCGCGCTTGCGGCGGTGGGCGTCCTGCTCGCGCTGGAGCAGGTAGTTCCGCCAGCCCATGTTGTACAGGTCGATGACGCAGCGGTTGGCGTCGAGGTACAGGACCCTGTTGACCACCATCTCCATGAGCTCCACGTCGTGGGAGATCACGAGCAGGCCGCCCTGGAAGTTCTTCAGGAACTCCCGCAGCCACACGACGGAGTCGGCGTCCAGGTGGTTGGTGGGCTCGTCGAGGAGCATGATGTCGGCGTCGGAGAACAGGATCCGGGCCAGCTCCACGCGGCGGCGCTGACCGCCGGAGAGGGTGCGCAGCGGCTGGTCGAGGATGCGCTCGGGCAGGTCCAGGTTGGAGGTGATCGTCGCGGCCTCGGACTCCGCGGCGTAGCCGCCGCCGGCGAGGAACTCCGACTCGAGCCGGTCGTAGCCGCGCATGGCCTTGTTGCGCACGGCGTCGTCCTCGGAGGCCATGTCCTGCTCGGCCGCGCGCAGGCGCGCGACGACGCCCGCGAGGTTGCGGGCGGAGAGGATGCGGTCGCGGGCGAGCTGCTCCATGTCCTCGACCTTCGGGTCCTGCGGGAGGTAGCCGATGGCCCCGGTGCGCGTGACCGTCCCGCCCGCGGGCAGGGTCTCCCCCGCGAGGACCTTGGTCATCGTCGTCTTGCCGGCGCCGTTGCGCCCGACCAGGCCGATCTTGTCCCCCTTGTCCACACGGAAGTTGACCTCGTCCATGAGCAGCCGGGCACCGGCACGCAGTTCGAGGTTCTGGACAGTGATCACGGAGGAGACCTTTCGAGGGAGTGCGGGGAGGAGTGGGCGCCCGTTCCGGGCAACCTACCCATTCTACCGGTCCCTCTCGCAGGGCGGCACCCCCTCCGGGCCCGGTGCGACGCGTCCTTGCTCACGTACGGGCTCACCTACGGGCTCACGGACGGCCTCGTGCACGGGGCTCACGTACGGGGCTCCGGCATGGGACACGTGCGCGGGGCGGCATCCCGGCGACGGGCGCCGGTCCCCGCCCACCGCCGTCGTCGTGACCGGTCCCGGTCAGGGCCGGTGCGGCGCCGGAGGACCGCGGCATCGTTGGACAGTGGTCGACAGCCCCCTTAGAGTTTGGAGCACTGTCGACGCCGCCCCCGGCGGCCCGCTCGGCGCTTCTTCCCTCCACCCCGGCCAGGAGAACCTGCATGGCAACCCCACCCCCTCCGGATCAGTCCTCGACGCCCGCGACGGGCGGTTCGAGCTCAGCTCCCGACGCCCTCGCCCGGCACTACTCCGACGCCGAGGCGAACGACGGCGCGGACTCCGCCGGCACCGGCCTGGACGACGCCGCACGGTCCATCGCCCCCGCCGTCGGCCCCTGGTCGGACGGCCTCGGGCGCGCCGGGTCCCGGGCGGCGCAGACGCTGCTGGTCGCCGCGGTGGTCGCCGGCGTCCTGTGGGTGCTGCTGCGGGTGACGCTCGTCGTGATCGCCGTGCTGGTGGCGCTCATCCTCGCCTCCGCCGTGGGACCGCTGGTCCACTGGCTCGAGCGCAAGGGGTGGTCCAACCTCATGGCCACGCTGGCCGCGTTCATCGGCATCCTGCTGCTCATCGGCGGCGTCATCACGGGCATCGTGTTCACGATCCGCAACCAGTGGGAGACGCTGACCTCCCAGGCGGCCAGCGGCTGGAACGAGCTGCAGCGGTTGCTGGAGCAGAGCCCCCTGCCCGTGGACACCGCCACCCTCGACTCCGCCGTCCAGCGGGTCAGCGACGTGGTCGCGAGCGGCAGCTTCGCCGGCAACGCCGCCAACAGCGCACTGACCGGCCTGTCCGCGGCCGCCACCTTCCTCACCGGCCTGGTGCTGATGATCGTGGTCCTCTTCTTCTTCCTGAAGGACGGGACGAAGATGTGGAACTTCTTCCTGCGGTGGTTCCACGGCGCGCGCCGGGCCAAGCTCGCCGAGGCGGCCGACCGCTCCAGCCAGGTGCTCGGCGGCTACGTCCGCGGCACGGCCTTCGTCGCCCTGATCGACGCCGTGCTCATCGGCATCGGCCTCGCCATCGTCGGGGTGCCACTGGCCCTCCCGCTGGCCGTGGTGGTGTTCGTCACCGCCTTCATCCCCGTCATCGGGGCCACCATCGCAGGCATCCTGGCCGCCCTGGTCGCCCTCTTCACGAACGGCGTCGTGGCCGCGCTGATCGTGGTGGCCATCGTGGTGGCGGTGAACCAGATCGAGGGCAACATCCTCCAGCCGATCATCATGGGCAAGACCCTGAGCCTGCACGCGCTCGTCGTGCTCCTGGCCCTGACCGTCGGCACGCTCGTGGGCGGCATCTTCGGAGCCATTCTCGCGGTGCCCTACACCGCGGTCGCCTGGGCCGTGATCCAGGTGTGGACGGACCGCTACCAGACCGGCGACGACCCCGTGCTGGGCGAGGACCCGCTCGACCCCCGGGACCGGGTCGCCGCGAAGGCGACCATGGCCGAGCGCTGGAAGTACCAGCGGATGCGCATGCAGAACCTGGGGGGCGGCAAGCTGGGCGCCGCCAAGCGGGACGCCGCGGAACCCGCGGAGGAGTCCGAGAAGGCCTGACCGGCGTGCTCCGCCCGGCCGGGGCGGAGCACGCCGGCCGCACGGGCCGGGCCGCACCCCGGCGGAAGGACGTGGACCCGTGGTCAACTTCTTCTTCGACGGCTGGGAGCCGGTCGCCCGGATCGTGCTGGTCGGCACCCTCGCCGACACGACGCTGGTCCTGCTGCTGCGGATCTCCGGCCAGCGCACCCCGGCCCGGAGGAACAGCTTCGACTTCGTCGTCACCGTGGCGATCGGAGCGATCTTCGGCCGCGTCCTCACCGCGCGCAGCATCCCGCTGCTGGAGGCCGACGGCAGCCTGCCGGTCGTCGGACCCGACAGCGCCGGGGACGGCGGCGTGCTCCCCGGGGAGGGCCGCCCGTGAGCCCGCGGCGGAGCCGGGACGCATCCGCGTGCCGGCGATGCCGCGCAGAGGCCCTAGGCTGGCACCCATGAGCAACAACGTCGAACGCCGCCGCGCCGTCACCGCCGAGGACCTCGCGAACATCGCCGTCTTCGCGGCCCTCACCGCCGCCCTCTCCGTGCTGCCCGGGATCCCGCTGGGCGCGGCGGGAGTGCCGCTGACCCTGCAGACCCTCGCCGTGTTCCTGACCGGCCTGGTCCTGGGCGGCACCCGCGGGCTCCTCGCGGTGGCCCTCTACGTCTTGGTCGGGCTGATCGGCGTCCCCGTCTTCGCCGGCTTCCGCGGCGGGCTCGGCGTACTCGCCGGACCCTCGGCGGGCTACATCCTGGCCTTCCCGTTCGCCGCCGCCGCCGCCGGCTACGTGGCGCAGTGGCTGATCCCGGCCCGCCGCGCCAACGACGGCGGGGCCACCAACGCCCGCTACGAGCGCACCGGCACCTACACCCTGCGGCTGGTGGCCGCGGCCCTGGCCGGGTTCGTGGTGATCCGGATCGGAGGCATCGCCGGTCTGGTGGTCAACGCCGAGCTGGCCCTCCAGGACGCGTTCCTGACCGACCTCGTCTTCTGGCCCGGCGACCTGGTCAAGGTCGTGCTCGCCGCGGTCATCGCCGTGGGCGTGCACAAGGCGTTCCCCCGGATCGCGGGCACGCGCTGATCCGTGCCCGAGACCCCCGGGGCCTCGGCCCTCGTGTGCTCCCGCGTCACCGTCACGGCGCCCACCGCAACGGGTGAGCTGACCCTGCTCCGGGACCTCGACGTGTCCCTGGACGAGCGGCGGGTGGCCGTGGTCGGGCTCAACGGTTCCGGCAAGTCCACGCTGCTGCGTCTGTTCAACGGGCTCGTCCGTCCGTCGTCGGGCGCCGTGACCGTGCACGGCACGGACGTGTCCCGGGACGTGCGGGCCGCTCGGCGCCGGGTGGGCTTCGTGTTCACCGACCCGCTCTCCCAGCTGGTGATGCCGACCCCCGTCGAGGACGTCGAGCTGTCCCTGCGCGGGGCCGGGGTGCCCCGCGCCCGACGCCGCAGCGCCGCGCTCGGGCTGCTCGACCGGGTGGGGATCGGCCACCGGGCCGAGCACAGCATCTACGACCTCTCGGGCGGTGAGCGGCAGCTGGCGGCCTTCGCGGCGGTGCTGGCCGTGGAGCCCGAGGTCCTCGTCCTCGACGAGCCCACGACGCTGCTGGACCTGCGCAACCGGGGGCGGCTCCTCGGGCTGCTCGACGGGCTCCCGCACCAGCTGCTGATCTCCACGCACGACCTCGGCCTCGCCGCGACCGCACCGCGCGTCCTGGTCCTGCACGAGGGGGTGCTCGTCGCGGACGGCCCTCCCGAGGAGGTCGTCCCCGCCTACGAGCAGTGGTGCGCGCGCGGCTTCCCCCAGGAGGCACGCCCGTGAACCGGGGACCGGACCTCTTCGGCAGCTACTCCCCCGGCACCGGCCTGCTGCACCGCGCCCCGCTCCGGGCCAAGGGGATCGGCATCCTGGTCGTGACCGTGGCCGTGGTGCTGGCCCCCTCGTGGCCGGTGCCCACCGCCCTGACCCTCGTCCTGCTGGTCGCGGGCTCCGCGGCGGGCGTCGGCGCCCGGGAGTGGTGGCGGGGACTGGCGCCGGCCCTGCCCGTGCTGGTGCTGCTCGCCGTCTACCACGTGCTGACCACCGGACCGGCGCAGGCCGCGGACGTGGTGCTGACGATCGTCGTGTTCCTCGTCGTCACCCGCGTCCTGATGCACACCACGCCCCTGCCCGAGCTGCTCGACGGCGTGGTGTGGCTGTGCTCGCCGGTGCGCCTGGTCGGGGCGGACCCGGAGCGCATCGGCTTGGCGATCTCCCTGATGCTGCGCTCCATCCCCTTCATCGTGGGCGCCGTGGGCGACCTCCGGGACGCCGTGCGGGCCCGCGGCCTGCGGCCCAACCCCGTGCGGCTGGTGACCCCCGCCGTCATCTCGACGGTCGCCTACGCGCAGCGGACCGGTCAGGCCCTGGCCGCACGCGGCTTCGACTGAGCACGCACCCCGCGTGCGGCCCGCGACCCCGCGCCGCCGAGTCCCGCGCCCGGCTTGCCGCCGAGTCCCCAACAAGTACTCGAGTCCCCAGGAGACGTCATGGGGATTTGCGCCTTTGGTGGGGCTCGACGGTGGGGACTCGACGGTGGGCGGGGGTCAGCGGGCGGTGAGCGGGCGGTGGGAGTGTGCGCACCTCGGGTGGCCGACATCCGGGCACGCCCGCCCAGGGTCAGCGCCGGCGGTTGTCCCGCACCTGCACGGCCTGGTTCTGCCGGCGGACGTCGAACAGGCCCGTGGCCTCGATCAGGTCGCTGAGCTTGCGGTAGCCGTGGTTGCGGGAGTCGAAGGACGCCTGGTTGCCGATCTGCTGGCCGACGGCGCCGAGGTGCGCCCAGCCGTCGTCGCCGCTCGCGGCGTCCACCGCGCTCCGCAGCATCCGGACCAGCCGGGCGTCCCCCCGCAGCGCCTGCTGGGGCGTCGGCGAGGGCGCCTCCCCGGGCGCCTCCTCGGCGGGCACGCCCAGGCTCTCCACGTAGGTGAACTGGGAGCAGGCATTGATGAACGGCTCCGGGGTCTGCCGCTGGCCGAAGCCGTAGACCTTGTGGCCGTCGGTGAGGATCCGCATCACCAGCGGCGTGAAGTCCGCGTCGCTGGAGGCGATCGCGAACCCGTCGACCGAACCGGCGTAGAGCAGGTCCATGGCGTCGATCACCATGGCCATGTCCGAGGCGTTCTTGCCCGTGCTGTAGGCGAACTGCTGGATCGGCCGGATCGCGTAGGCGTGGAGCACGGCCTCCCACTGCTGCAGGCGCGGGCTCTTCCAGTCGCCGTAGGCGCGGCGGACGTTCGCGGTGCCGTGGCGGGCCACCTCGGCCAGGATCACGTCGATCTTCGACGCCGGTGCGTTGTCGGCGTCGATCAGCAGCGCGATGCGCTTCTCCTCGGTAGTCACGGGACGACTCTGTCACGGACGGTCCACGGACGGACAGCCGGACACGCTGCGCGACGTCCGGCCGGGCGCCGTCGTCCGCCGCTCACGCCAGCGACAGGGCGAAGGAGAGCGCGAAGCCCGCCGCCGTGCTCAGCGCCACGGCCGGGCCGCCGTGCTCGTAGGCCTCCGGCATCAGGGTGTCCGCCAGGGAGGCGATGACCGCACCGGCGGCGAAGGCCAGCGGCAGGGAGATCATCTCGGGGTCGCTGCCGGCCAGCGGGCCGGCGCCGACCACGACGGCCAGGACCAGCAGCACCCCGCACACCGTCCAGAGCAGGACGGCCTTGACCCTCGACATCCCCTGCTCGCGCATCGAGGCCGCCCCGACCAGGGACTCCGGGAGGTTGGACACGAAGATCGCCGCGAGCAGGGCGAGGCCACCGGTGCCCTCGGCGAGCGAGACGCCCAGGGCCACGTTCTCCGGGACGCCGTCCAGCGTGACCGCGGCCAGCAGGGCCAGGCCGGCGGCGCCGCCGGCGGAGGCCGCCGTGGGCGCCGTCTCGTCCGCGGCGGCGTCCGGGTCCAGCTTCGCGCTGCCCTGCTCCTTCTCCGCGCCGTCCGAGGCCGGTCCGGGCTGGGCCCAGCGGTCGAGCAGGGCGCTGAGGACCGTGAAGACGACGGCGCCGGCGGCCAGCCCGCCCACGGCCACCCAGAGGCCCCCGCGCTCGTAGGCGGACTCGAACAGCTCGAAGGCCAGCGCCGTGATGAGCGCGCCGGCGGCGAAGGACAGCAGGATGGCCAGCAGGCGCTTCGGGAGCTCGAAGCGCACGCCGACGAGGGCGCCGACGACGAGCGCGCTCGAGGCGACGATCCCGAACAGCAAGGTCTGGCCCATGTGGGCAGTGTAGGAGCGGGACGCCGCCCCGCACCGTCCAATCGGAAGGTTACTTACCGCGGGACGGCGGCTCCGGGGCGGGCGGAGCACGACGACGGCGGTCCGCCCACCCCGGGAGGTGGACGGACCGCCGTCGTCGTGCGGAGGAGCGGATCAGATGTTGAAGCCCAGGGCCCGCATCTGGTCGCGGCCGTCCTCGGTGATCCGGTCGGGACCCCACGGCGGCATCCAGACCCAGTTCACGCGCCACTCGTCCACCATGGTGTCGAGGTTCTGCGCGCACTGCTCCTCGATGACGTCCTGCAGCGGGCACGCGGCCGTGGTCAGGGTCATGTCGAGGATCAGGGCGCCGTCGTCGGCCCAGTGGGAGCCGTAGAGCAGCCCCAGGTCCACGATGTTGACGCCGAGCTCGGGGTCGATGACGTTCATGAGCGCCTCCTCGACCTCCTCGGCGGAGGGCCGTCCCGAGGTCTCGGGCCGGTCCGTGGTCTCAGCGTTGGTGTCGGCCATCGCTGGCCTCCTTTCGAAAGCTGGTGGGGTCGGAGCCGCTACTTGACCGGGGCCAGGTAGCGGTCGTAGCCCTCGTCCTCGAGCCGGTCGGCGAGCTCGGGCCCGCCCTCGTCGACCACGCGGCCGTCGTGGAACACGTGCACGAACTGCGGCTTGATGTAGCGCAGGATGCGGGTGTAGTGGGTGATCAGCATGACGCCCAGGTCGTTGTCCTCGAGGGCCCGGTTGACGCCCTCGGAGACCACCTTGAGCGCGTCCACGTCGAGGCCGGAGTCGGTCTCGTCCAGGAGCGCGATCTTCGGCTTGAGCAGCTCGAGCTGGAGGATCTCGTGGCGCTTCTTCTCGCCGCCGGAGAAGCCCTCGTTGACGTTGCGCTGGATCATGTCGGGGCTGATCTTCAGCTGCGCCATGGCGGCCTTGACGTCCTTGGTCCAGGTGCGCAGGGACGGGGCCTCGCCGTCGATCGCGGTCTTGGCGGTGCGCAGGAAGTTGGACGTCGTCACACCGGGGATCTCCACCGGGTACTGCATCGCCAGGAAGAGCCCGGCGCGGGCCCGCTCGTCCACGGACATCTCCAGGACGTTCTCGCCGTCCAGGAGGACCTCGCCGGAGTCGACGACGAACTTGGGGTGGCCGGCGATGGTGGAGGCCAGCGTGGACTTGCCGGAGCCGTTGGGCCCCATGATGGCGTGGACCTCGCCGGAGCGGATGGTCAGGTCCACGCCCTTGAGGATCGGCTTGGTGGTCTCGTCGTCGAGCACGACGGACGCGTGCAGGTCCTTGATCTCGAGAGTTGCCATGGATGGTTCTCCTGTGGTCGAAAAAGTCTGGGTGCGGATGGTGCGGGGCGGATCAGTAGTTCGCGGAGGCGAGCTCGTCCTGGACGGCGCCGCGCAGGCGCTCCTCGATGTCCGGGACACCGATCTGCTGGATGATCTCGAAGAGGAACCCGCGGACCACCAGCCGTCGCGCCTCGTCCTCGGGGATGCCCCGGGACATGAGGTAGTACAGGTGCTCGTCGTCCAGCTGCCCCGTGGTGGAGGCGTGGCCGGCACCGGTGATGAGGCCGGTCTCGATCTCCAGGTTCGGCACGGAGTCCATCCGGGGGCCGTCGTTGAGGATCAGGTTCCGGTTGAGCTCGTAGGTGTCGGTGCCCTCCGCCGTGGCGCGGATGAGGACGTCGCCGACCCACACGCCGTGCGCGTTCTCGCCCTGCAGCGCGGACTTGTAGGTCACCCGCGAGGTGCAGTTCGGCTGCGAGTGGTCCACGAACAGCCGGGACTCCAGGTGCTGCCCGCCGTCCACGAAGGTCAGCCCGTACATCTCCACGGACCCGCCGGGGGCGTCGAACCGGGTGGACGGGGTGACGCGCACGAGGTCGCCGCCCAGGGAGACCAGCACGTGCTTGAAGGTGGCCGCCCTGCCGAGGCGCGCCTGCTGGGAGGAGGCGTGCACGGCGTCGTCGTCCCACTCCTGCAGGGTCACCACGGCCAGGTTGGCGGAGTCGGCGACCCGGAACTCGACGTTCTGCGAGAGCACGGCGGTGCCGTGGTGGCGCAGGACCACGAGCGCCCGGGAGAAGGGCTGGGCGTCGATCACGAGGTGCTGGGCGGCCGGGGTGGTGTCCGTGCCGTGGATGTCCACGACGACCGGCTCGGCCACCGAGGTCTCCTGCGGCACGGTGATGACGGTGGCCCCGGTGGCGCTGCTCCACGCGTTGGCGGCGACCCGGTCCTCGGGGACGCCGGCGCAGCCGATGCGGGCGTCGTCCCGGCCCACGGTCTCGACGCGCACGGCGTCGGAGTCCACGGTCACCGCGGGCGCCGGGCCGGTGAGGGCGTCGGCGTGCAGACCCTTGAGGCGCTTCAGGGGGGTGAACCGGAAGTCCTCCTCCCGGCCCGTGAGCTTCGGGAAGTCGGCGACGTCGTAGGACGTGTGGCGCCCGGCGCGGGAGGAGTCGGGCACGCCGGAGATGTCGCCGTGGGAGGTGTGCCGCACCAGGGTGTCGTTCTCGACCTTGTCGCGGGCCAGCCGCTCGCCCTCCTGGTCCATGCCGGGGATGGCGATGCGCGCGTCCCCGGTGGGGACCCCGTCGACCTTCTCGCCCAGGTTGTCGTAGGCGTCCTTGGCCGCGCCGGCGGCCTTCTCGGCCACCGCGGTGGCCGCCGAGGCGGCGGCCCCCGTGGCGTTGCGAATCGTTTCGTTCAGCTTGGACATGTCAGCCAACGGATCCTTCCATCTGCAGTTCGATGAGGCGGTTGAGTTCGAGCGCGTACTCCATGGGCAGTTCGCGGGCGATCGGCTCCACGAACCCGCGCACGATCATCGCCATGGCCTCGTCCTCGGCCATGCCGCGCTGCATGAGGTAGAACAGCTGCTCCTCGGAGACGCGCGAGACGGTCGCCTCGTGGCCCATGGAGACGTCGTCCTCGCGGATGTCGACGTACGGGTACGTGTCGGAGCGGGAGATCGTGTCCACCAGCAGGGCGTCGCAGACCACGTTGGACTTCGCGCCCTTGGCGCCCTCGCGGACCTGCACGAGTCCGCGGTAGGCGGCGCGGCCGCCGTTGCGGGCCACGGACTTCGAGACGATCGACGACGACGTGTTGGGGGCGATGTGCACCATCTTGGACCCCGTGTCCTGGTGCTGCCCCTCGCCGGCGAACGCGATCGAGAGGGTCTCGCCGCGCGCGTGCTCACCGGTCAGGTAGACCGCCGGGTACTTCTGGGTGACCTTCGAGCCGATGTTGCCGTCGATCCACTCCATGGTGGCGCCCTCGTGCGCGATCGCGCGCTTGGTCACGAGGTTGTACACGTTGTTCGACCAGTTCTGGATGGTCGTGTAGCGCACCCGGGCGTTCTTCTTGACGATGATCTCCACGACCGCGGAGTGCAGCGAGTCGGTCTTGTAGATCGGCGCGGTGCAGCCCTCGATGTAGTGGACGTAGGAGTCCTCGTCCGCGATGATCAGCGTCCGCTCGAACTGGCCCATGTTCTCGGTGTTGATGCGGAAGTAGGCCTGCAGCGGGATCTCGACGTGCACGCCCTTGGGGACGTAGACGAACGAGCCGCCGGACCACACGGCCGTGTTCAGGGACGCGAACTTGTTGTCGCCCACGGGGATGACGGTGCCGAAGTACTCCGCGAAGATCTCGGGGTGCTCCTTGAGCGCGGTGTCGGTGTCCAGGAAGATGACGCCCTGCTCCTCCAGGTCCTCGCGGATCTGGTGGTAGACGACCTCGGACTCGTACTGGGCGGCGACGCCGGAGACGAGCCGGCCGCGCTCGGCCTCGGGGATGCCCAGCTTCTCGTAGGTGTTGCGGATGTCCTCGGGCAGGTCCTCCCAGGTGGCGGCCTGCTTCTCCGTGGAGCGCACGAAGTACTTGATGTTGTCGAAGTCGATGCCGGACAGGTCCGCGCCCCACGTGGGCATGGGCTTGCGGTCGAAGAACTTCAGGCCCTTCAGGCGCAGGTCGGTCATCCACTGCGGCTCGCTCTTCTTCCCGGAGATGTCCCGGACGACGTCCTCGTCGACACCGCGCCGCGCGGAGGCGCCGGCGACGTCGGAGTCGGCCCAGCCGTACTCGTAGGTGCCGATCCCCTCGAGCTCGGGGTTCTTCTCCAGGATGTCGCTGATGACAGTGTCGTTGCCGCTGGCGATCTGTTCAGTCATGACGGCCTTCCTCTGTTGTCTGGTCTGTGATCGGGTCCGCGGTGGGTCCCGCGGAAGTCGGTGCCGCGGCGGGTCCCGGCCGGGCGAGGGGCACGTGCGTGGTGCACACGTGCGCGCCGGCGGCCTGGGTGGAGAGCCGGCGGACGTCGGTGCCGAGCAGCCGGGCGATGAGCTCGGTCTCCAGCTCGCAGAACTGGGGGTAGCGGGCGGCCAGCTCGCGCACGGGGCAGTGGCCCTGGCACAGCTGGGCCGAGACGATGGTGCGGCGGTCCCCGCGGCCGACGGCCACCTCGTTGGTGGAGGCGGCGAACCCGTCGCGGCTGAGCAGCCGGACCAGCACGGGCAGGCGGTCGGCGACGTCCTCCCCCGCGGCCTCGACCTCGGGACGGTAGGAGGCCTCCAGGCGCTCCACGCGGTCCTGGACGAAGCCGTGCAGGGCCTCGGGCCCGGCGATGCGCCGGATGGTCTCGAGCGCGTCGGTGGCGATCTCGAGGTAGTCGTCGCCGAGCTTGGCGTGGCCCTCGGGGGCGACGACGTAGCGGCGCGCCGGACGTCCGGCGCCCCCGCTGCGGCGGCGGACCATGGTGACCTCGATGAAGTGCTGCTGCTCGAGCGCGTCCAGGTGCCGGCGCACGGCGGCGGGGGTGAGCTCGAGCATCTCGCCGAGGTCGGCGGCCGAGACCGGTCCGTGCTCGAGGACGGCCCCGAGCACGCGCGAGCGGGTGTTCTCCTCCTGCTCCGCCCGCGGGCCGGAGCGGGACCCGCTCCTGGCGTCCGTGGTCTGAGTCATGGGTGAACCCTGCGCTTCCTGGTCGGTCGTCGTGGAGGTCCTCGTGCCGGGGCGTGCGCCCCGATCGGGCCGCTCTCAATACACAACCGGAGTATGTCGTAATACATTCCGGTGCGACCAGTAAGTGGTGCCTTACCGCCACCGCCGCCGCAAATCACGACCTACTCATAATAACCCCGGGAAGGGGCTCAGCCAAGGGGCACCGGACCGCGGGCGCGCGGCACTACACTGGTCCGGTGCCCGCCCAGAGTCTCCCCGAGTCCTCGCCCGCACTCTCGATCGAGCGCCTCGTGAAGGATTTCCCCGTCCGCCGGCGCCGCACCCGGCGAGGGGCCGGACCGGGCGGTGCGAGCGCCGGCGCGGTGCACGCCGTCGACGGCCTGTCCCTCACCGCCCGCCACGGCGAGATCACGGCCCTGCTCGGGCCCAACGGCGCCGGCAAGACGACCACCCTGGAGTGCGCCCAGGGGCTGCAGCGCCCTTCGGCCGGCACGGTGCGGCTGCTGGGGCAGGACCCGTGGCGGGCCCGCCCGGCGCTGCGCGCCCGGGTCGGCGTGATGCTCCAGGACGGCGGGCTCCCCCAGGCCGTGCGCCCGCTGGAGCTGCTGCGGCACGTGGCGTCCCTCTACCGCAGCCCCCGGGACATGGACGAGCTCGTGGAGCGGCTCGGCATCAGCAGCTTCGACCGCACCGTGGTCCGCCGGCTCTCCGGCGGCCAGCGCCAGCGCGTGGCCCTGGCGGCGGCCCTCGCGGGCGATCCCGAGGTGCTGTTCCTCGACGAGCCCTCCGCCGGGATGGACCCGCAGTCCCGCAACATCGTCTTCGACCTCGTCCAGCAGCTGCGCCGCGAGGGCGTGTGCATCATCCTCACGACGCACCTCCTCGACGACGCCCAGCGCCTCGCCGACCAGGTCTACATCGTGGACCACGGCCGGGTCATGGCCCAGGGGTCCGTGGCGGAGCTGGTGGCCCCCGGCGCGGACGCGCCCGCCGTGCTCGTGCTGACCCTGGCGCCCGAGCAGCTGCACGCGGCGCCGTTCCCCTGGGACGGCCCCGGGTTCGAGAACGTCCGCGCGAACCGCAGCGACCGCACCGTGACCCTCACCGGGGCGATCGCCCCCCCGATGCTCGAGGCGGTGGCCCGGTGGTTCACCGCGACCGGCGCCCTGCCCGTGTCCCTGTCCCTCCAGCCGCGCTCCCTCGAGGACGTCTTCCTCGACATCTCCGGACGGGAGATCCGATGACCGCCCCCGCCCAGCCGACGGCCGTGCACCCCCGGCCGGCGCCCGCACCCCTCGCGCGGCGGGTCGCCGCGCAGGCCCGCCACGAGACGCGGGCGGTGCTGCGCAACGGGGAGCAGCTGCTGCTGCTCCTGATCCTGCCGCTGATGGCCCTCGTGGCCCTGACGCTCACCGACCTGCTCGACGACCACGTCCCGGAGGGCGCCTCCCGCGTGGACGTCGCCGTGCCGGGCGTGCTGGCGCTGTGCGTGCTCTCCAACGCGTTCTCGGGACAGGGCATCCAGACCGGCTTCGACCGCCGCTACGGGGTGCTGCGCTTCCTCTCCACCACCCCCCTGGGCCGCAGCGGGCTGATCGCCGGCAAGCTGCTGGCGATCGTCGCGGTGCTCGTGGTGCAGTACGTGCTGGTGGCCGGGCTCGGCGCCGCCCTCGGCTGGCGCCCGGACGCGGCCGCCGTGCTCGTCTCCGTCCCCGTGCTGCTGCTCGGGGCCGCCGCCTTCACGGGGCTGGGGCTGCTGCTCGCCGGGACGGTGCGCGCCGAGGCGACCCTCGCGGTGACCAACCTGGTGTGGGTGCTGCTGGCCGCGGTCGGCGGCACCCTGTTCCCCTCCACCACACTGCCGGGAGGCCTCTCCCGGCTGGTGGACCTGCTGCCCTCCGGGGCGCTGGGCACCGCGCTGCGCGAGACCTTCCTCACCGGGACCCCCGCGCTGCTGCCGGTGCTCGTGCTGCTCGCCTGGACCGCCGCGGCCTGGGCCGGGGCGGTCCGCTGGTTCCGCTGGAGCTGAGCCGCCGGCCCGAGCCGCACTTCGGGCCCCGCGATCCCGCACCATCGGCGGCTCCGGGACACCGCGAACCCGGATAAACTGGTCCCGGGCACCCCGCCGCACCGACCCCGTCCGGAAGTGAGTTCATGAACCGCGCCAGCGACCCCAGCGACGTCCACGTCCGTGACCGCGGCAGCGTCCTGCTGCCGACACGGATCACCCCGTGGGTGCGGTGGCTCGCGGTCGCGTCCCTGCTGGCGAACTCCCTGCTCATCCTCACCGGCGGGCTCGTCCGCCTGACGGGATCGGGCCTGGGCTGCCCCACCTGGCCGCGGTGCACCGACGCGTCCTGGACGAACACTCCCGAGATGGGCATGCACGGACTGATCGAGTTCGGCAACCGGCTGCTGACGTTCGTGCTGGCCGCCGTGGCGGTGCTGACGTTCCTCGCCGTGCTCCGGCTGCGCCACGAGCACCGGGACCTCTTCCGGATCGCCCTGCTCCTGGGCCTCGGCATCCCCGTGCAGGCCGTGGTCGGCGGGATCACGGTGCTCACCGGGCTGAACCCCTGGGTCGTGGGGATCCACTACATCATCTCCGGCGTGATGATCGCCCTGGCCACCGTGCTGGTCGACCGCACCCGGCGGCGCTCCCTGCCGGCCGTGGGCGAGGCGGAGCGGCCGGGCCAGGCCCCCGGGCAGCGCCGCACCGTCCGGGGCCTCATGGTGGCGCTGGCGGTGCTGTGCGCCCTGATCCTCTACCTCGGCACCCTGGTCACGGGCACGGGCCCGCACGCCGGGGACGACTCGACCGCCCGGCACGCCTTCGACGCCTACCTCATCACGCGCGCGCACGCCGTCCCGGTGTACCTGATCGTCGTGGCCGTGGTCCTCGGCATGGTCCTCGCCCGCCGGCACCGGTGGCCCGTGGCGCTGGCCTCGAGCCTCAACCTGATGCTGGCCGTGCTCGTCCTGCAGGCGCTCATCGGCTACTACCAGTACTTCAACGGCGTGCCGCTCGTGGCCGTGGCGCTGCACCTGGTGGGCTCCGCCGTGCTGATCTGGGCCACGGCCCGCACCGTGGAGAAGGGGTTCGCGGTCACCCGCACCCCGGACCCCGTGCTGCGCACCGCCGACGCCCCCGACGCCGCCGAGGCCGCGGCCCGCCGCTGAGCGGCTCAGACCCGCTCGTCGGGCGCCTCGTCGAGCAGCTCCTCGACGGCCAGGGCCAGGCGCTGCCGGCTGGCCGAGGGGATCGGCAGCAGCGGCCGCCGCGGCGGGGCCGTGCTGACCCCGCAGACCTCCGCGAGCGCGTAGAGGGAGCTCAGGGGCCGCTCCTGGCGCAGGATCTCCATGAGCGGGGTCAGGGCCGCCTGCCACGTGCGGACGGCGCGCTCGTCGCCCTCGACGACCGCGGCCCGGAACGCGGCGTACTGGCGCGGGAGGACCGCGGCGATCCCGGAGTGCCACGCGGCGGCGTCCGGCGCCGCCTCGTGGATGAGCCGCTCGCCGCTGACCCCGTGGGCGGTGCCGGGCTCGGCCAGCTCCGCGAAGCGGGACCGGCGGGCGGCGAGGTCCTGGAGCGAGGTCGCGGTGTCCTTGAACGCGTTGACGTTCTCCAGCCAGGACAGCTCCGCGGCGAGCTCCACGGGGTAGGTGAAGCCCGTCGTCGTCGGGTTGTTGTAGACGCACAGCGGCAGCGCCACGGCGGCGGAGACCGTCTCCACCTGGTCCGCGATCTCCTGGGAGACCAGGGGGATGTAGGACAGGGGGTTCAGCACGAGGCCGTCCGCGCCGCCGTTCTCCGCGGCGTAGGCGCTCTCCAGGACCTCGCGGGTGGTCATCGCCGAGATGCCCGCCCCCACCGGGACCCCGGAGCCACGCGCGGCCTCCACGGCGACCCCCACGAGCTCGGCCCGCTCCTCCCCGGAGAGGTACGCGAAGCTGCCCGAGCTGCCCAGGACCACCACCGCGTCCACCCCGGAGCGCACCAGCCGGCCGACGTAGCGCTCGAAGGAGGCCAGGTCGAGCCGGCCGCCCTGCTGGAACGGCGTGATCGGGTAGGCGACGAGCCCGGTGAAGGTCATGCTGAGCATGCGACCATCCTAGGACCGGCCGCTCCGCCGGCCCGACCGGGCCGGCCCCGGCGCCCCGGTCCTCAGAGGACGGGGCCGCCCACGAACGGGTCCACGGCCAGGGCGAGGAACACGAAGGTGATGTAGGCGATCGAGCCGTGGAAGACGTGCATCGCCTGCTTGTCCGTGGGCCGTCCGGCCACCGCGAGGGCGTGCAGCCGGTGGCTGTGCCCCACGAACCAGGCGCCCGAGGCCACCGCGGTCACCGTGTAGACCCAGCCGGCACCGCCGACGGGCACGAGCAGCAGCGAGCACATCACCGTGGCCCACGCGTAGAGGACCACCTGGCTGCCGACGGTGCGGGCCCCGGCCACGGCGCCCAGCATGGGGACCCCGGCGCGCGAGTAGTCGTCGGCGTACTTCATGGACAGCGGCCAGTAGTGCGGCGGCGTCCAGAGGAAGATGAAGAGGAACAGCACGAGGGCGGGCCAGTCGAGGCCCCCCGTCACGGCCGCCCAGCCGATCAGGACCGGCATGCAGCCCGCGACCCCGCCCCAGACGATGTTCTGGGCGGTGCGGCGCTTGAGGACGATCGAGTAGAAGACGGCGTAGAGGAAGATGGCGCCCGCGCCGAGGGCGCCGGCGAGCACGTTGACCCCCACCGTGAGCCAGGCGACCGAGACCGCCGTGAGCAGCCAGGCGAAGACGAGCGCCTCGCGGTCGGAGACCTCCCCGGTGACGAGCGGGCGCTTGGCCGTGCGCTTCATCACCCGGTCCTCGTCCCGGTCGATGTAGCAGTTGAACGCCCCGGCGGCACCGGCCGCGAGCGTGCCGCCCACGAGGGTGTTGAGGATCAGCCACAGGTCGGGCATGCCCTGCTGGGCGAAGATCATGGTGGGCACGGTCGCCACCAGCAGCAGCTCGATGATGCGCGGCTTCATCAGGGCCACGTAGGCCTTCAGCTTCCGCGCGGCCGTCATCCGCCCCTCGTGGCGGGAGGCCACCGCAACACCCGTGTGCCCGGTGCCGAGGACGGATCGTCCTGCGGGTCCCGACGTCTCGAGTGAGTTCACAGAATCATTGCTCCCGGTTGCGGTGGTGTTCCCCCGGCTCCGTGCGCGAGGACGGCCCGGGAACGGCGCGTCGTCGACACGGGATGCGGACGGCGCAGCAGCTCGCGGGCGCGGAAGAAGGTCCTATACAGCATAGCGCGTGGTGGCGCCCGGCCCCGCTCCGGACATGACGGGACAGGCCCCGGCAGGGGCGGGGGCCGGTGCTGTCGGTCACACGGCAGAAATGCGCGTGACCTAAGCTGGACCCAGACCGCCGGTCGGCGACCGGCTTCCGCTGCGCACGGCAGCGGATCCCAGCAGAAAGGGCCTCGATTCTCGTGACCGAACTCGATCAGAAGCTGATGTGGACCGATGTGGACCGGCGTGCCGTGGACACGGTGCGGGTGCTGGCCGCGGACGCGGTGGAGAAGGTGGGCAACGGCCACCCGGGCACGGCGATGTCCCTGGCGCCCGCGGCGTACCTGCTGTTCCAGAAGGTGATGCGCCACGACCCCACGGACGACCGGTGGACGGGCCGGGACCGGTTCATCCTCTCCCCCGGGCACACCTCCTTGACGCTGTACCTGCAGCTGTTCCTCTCCGGCTACGGGATGGAGCTCGAGGACATCGAGTCCCTGCGGACCTGGGGCGCCAAGACCCCGGGCCACCCCGAGTACCGGCACACCACCGGGGTGGAGATCACCACGGGGCCGCTGGGCCAGGGCCTGGCCTCGGCGGTCGGCTTCGCCTACGCCCAGCGCTACACCCGCGGCCTGTTCGACCCCGAGGCCCCGGCCGGGGAGTCGCCCTTCGACCACATGGTGTACGTGATCGCCTCCGACGGGGACCTGCAGGAGGGGATCACCTCCGAGGCGTCCTCGCTGGCCGGTGTCCAGGAGCTGGGGAACCTGGTGGTGATCTACGACCAGAACCACATCTCGATCGAGGACGACACGGACGTGGCCTTCACCGAGGACGTCCTCAAGCGCTACGAGGCCTACGGCTGGGACGTGGCCCGGGTGGACTGGACGAAGTCCGGGGACTACGTCGAGGACGTCGAGGAGCTCTACGCGGCGATCCGCGCGGCGAAGGCGGAGACGTCGAAGCCCTCGATGATCGCCCTGCGCACGATCATCGGGTACCCGGCCCCCACCAAGCAGAACACCGGCGGGATCCACGGCTCCAAGCTCGGGGCCGAGGAGGTCGCCGAGACCAAGCGGATCCTCGGCTTCGACCCGGAGGCCTCCTTCGCGGTGGAGGACGAGGTCCTCGCCCACACCCGCGGCATCCAGGACCGGATGGGGGCCTACCGCCAGGAGTGGGAGCAGACGTTCGACGACTGGCGGGCCGCCAACCCCGAGCGGGCGGCACTCTACGACCGGATCCGGGCCGAGGAGCTCCCCGAGGACTACGCCGAGGCCTTCCCGGTGTTCGAGGCGGGCAAGGACGTGGCGACGCGGTCGGCCTCGGGGAAGGTGATCAACGCGATCGCCGACACCTTCCCGGAGCTGTGGGGCGGCTCGGCCGACCTGGCCGGGTCCAACAACACCACGATCGACTCCGCCGCCTCCTTCATCCCCGCGGCCCGCTCCACGGACAAGTGGACCGGCAACCCCTACGGACGGGTGCTGCACTTCGGGATCCGCGAGCACGCCGCCGCCGCGATCGTCAACGGCATCACCATGTCCTCCCAGACGCGGGCGTTCTCCGGGACGTTCCTGATCTTCTCCGACTACCAGCGCCCGGCCGTGCGCCTGGGCGCGCTGATGAAGGTCCCCTCGATCTACGTGTGGACCCACGACTCGATCGGCCTGGGCGAGGACGGGCCCACCCACCAGCCCGTGGAGCAGCTCTCGGCCCTGCGCGCGATCCCCGGCCTGGACGTCGTGCGCCCGGCCGACGCCAACGAGACGGCGATCGCCTGGCGCACGATCCTGGAGGGCCACGAGCGCCCGGCCGGGATCGCCCTGACCCGCCAGAACGTGCCGACCTTCGCCCGGGCGGACATCCACCCGCACGCCGAGGGGGAGAAGTTCGCCTCCGCCGAGGGCGTCGCCCGCGGCGGCTACGTGCTGGCGGAGGCCCCCGAGGGCAAGGACCCCGAGGTGCTGCTGATCGGCACCGGCTCCGAGGTGTCCCTGGCCGTCGAGGCCCGGGAGCTTCTCAAGGAGCAGGGCGTGGCCGCCCGGGTGGTGTCCATGCCCTGCCGGGAGTGGTTCGACGCCCAGGACGCCGACTACCGCGAGTCCGTGCTCCCGGCCGCCGTGCGGGCCCGGGTCACCGTGGAGGCCGGCATCGCCATGTCCTGGCACGACCTCCTCGGCGAGCACGGCCGGGCCGTGTCCCTGGAGCACTTCGGGGAGTCCGCCGACTACGAGACCCTGTACCGCGAGTTCGGCATCACCGCCGAGGCCGTGGCCACCGCCGCCCAGGAGTCCCGCACCGCCGCCCGCGACGCCGTGACCGCGAACCGCTGAGCGGCGGCTGCGCCGTCCGCCGGAGACCCTCCCCCGGACGCCCTCCGCACCTCCACCATCCGTTCCCCGAGCACCATCCGCTCCCCGAGCACGAGGACTGACTGACACATGACCACCCCCACCAAGAAGCTCTCCGAGGCCGGCGTCTCCATCTGGCTCGACGACCTCTCCCGCGCCCGCCTCACCAGCGGCAACCTGCAGCAGCTGATCGACGAGAAGAACGTCGTCGGCGTGACCACGAACCCGACGATCTTCGCCGCCGCGCTGGCCGCCCACGACGCCTACGAGAAGCAGGTCGAGGAGCTCGCCGCGGCCGGCACGGACGTGGACGAGGCCGTGCTGGCCATCACCACCGACGACGTGCGCGACGCCTGCGACCTCTTCGCCCCGATCGCCGAGGCCACCCAGGGCGTGGACGGGCGGGTGTCCATCGAGGTGGACCCCCGCCTGGCCCAGGATGCCGACGCGACCGCGGCCATGGCCCAGCGGCTCTCCCACACCATCGGACGGGACAACGCGCTGATCAAGATCCCGGCCACCGAGGCGGGCCTGCCCTCGATCACCGCGACCATCGCCGAGGGCATCTCCGTCAACGTGACGCTGATCTTCTCCCTCGAGCGCTACCGCGCCGTCATCAACGCCTACCTGCTGGGCCTGGAGCAGGCGCTCGAGAACGGCAAGGAGCTGGCCGGGATCCACTCGGTGGCCTCCTTCTTCGTCTCCCGGGTGGACTCCGAGGTCGACAAGCGCCTGGACGCGGTCGGCACCGACGAGGCGGCGGCGCTCAAGAGCCGGGCCGGACTGGCCAACGCCCGCCTCGCCTACCAGATCTACGAGGACTCCCTCACCACCGAGCGCTGGAAGCACCTCGAGGCGGCCGGCGCGAAGCCGCAGCGCCCGCTGTGGGCCTCCACGGGTGTGAAGGACCCGTCCCTGCCGGACACCCTGTACGTGACCGGGCTGGTGGCCCCGAACACCGTCAACACCATGCCGGAGAAGACCCTCGAGGCGACCTACGACCACGCCGAGGTCACCGGGGACACGGTCACCGGGACCTACGAGGAGTCCAACGAGCTCCTGAACCGGATCGCCGGCGTCGGGATCTCCTACGACGACGTCGTGGAGCAGCTCGAGGCCGAGGGCCTGACCAAGTTCGAGGACTCCTGGACGGAGCTGCTCGACACGGTGCGCGCCGCCCTCGACAACGCCCGCTGAGCCGGGCCGCCCGCACCCCGGCACCCGTTCCGTCCGTCCTGCCCGACCTGAAGGAGAACCCATGAGCTCCCTGTCCGTCCAGACCGCCGACGCGGCCCGTGAGGCCGTCGACCGGCACGTCCCCGCGCTGGTGGGCGACAGGTTCGCCTCGCAGCTCTTCGCCCAGGACCCCACGCTGTGGGGCACCGCGGCGGAGGACGAGTCCGCCAAGCGGCTGGGCTGGGTGGAGGCCGCCGAGGTCTCCCGCCCGCTCGTCGCCGAGATCACCGCGCTGCGGGAGGAGTTCGCGGCCGAGGGCGTGGACCGGTTCGTGCTCGCGGGCATGGGCGGGTCCTCGCTGGCTCCCGAGGTGATCACCCGGACCGCGGGGGTCGAGCTGTTCGTGCTCGACTCCACGGACCCGGAGATGGTCGGCGCGGCCCTCGCCGACCGGCTCGAGCGGACCGCGATCGTGGTCTCCTCGAAGTCCGGGTCCACCGTGGAGACCGACTCCGCCCGGCGGGTCTTCGCCAGGGCGTTCGAGGACGCGGGCATCGACGCGGCCTCGCGCATCGTGGTCGTGACCGATCCCGGCTCCCCCATGGAGGCGTCGGCACGGGAGGCGGGCTACCGCCGCGTGTTCACCGCCGATCCGACCGTGGGCGGGCGCTTCTCCGCGCTGACCGCGTTCGGCCTCGTGCCCTCCGGCCTGGCCGGGGTGGACGTCGAGGCGCTCCTGGACGACGCCGACGAGGCCGGCGAGGTGCTGCGCGAGGACACCGAGGACAATCCCGGGCTGCACCTGGGCGCGGCGCTCGGCGGGACGCAGCCGCTGAGGAACAAGCTCGTGTTCCGCGACCTGGGCTCGGGGATCCCGGGGTTCGCCGACTGGGCGGAGCAGCTGATCGCGGAGTCCACCGGCAAGGACGGCAAGGGCGTGCTGCCCGTCGTCGCCGGGGCCGGGGACGTGCCGGAGGCCTCCTCGGGCGCGGAGGACGTCCTGGTCGTGGAGCTCGTGGGCGTGGACGACGAGGCGGCGCCCGAGGGCGACGTCGTGCGGGTGTCCGGCTCCCTGGGCGCCCAGCTGATGCTGTGGGAGGTCGCCACCGTGGCGGCCGGGCGGCTGCTCGGCATCAACCCGTACGACCAGCCCGACGTCGAGTCCGCGAAGAACGCCACCCGTGCCCTGCTCGAGGACAAGCCGGAGCCCACCTCCGCGGACGTCGTGGACGGGCCCGTGGAGATCCGCGGCGCGCAGGAGCTGCTCGGGGCGACGCGGACCGTCGAGGACGCGCTGGCCACGCTGCTCGCGCAGCTGCCGGACACCGGCTACCTGTCCGTCCAGGCGTACTTCGACCGGCTCGCGTGGGCGGACCTGGAGGACATCCGCCCCCTGCTGGCCCGGGCCACGGGACGGCCCGTGACGTTCGGCTGGGGGCCCCGGTTCCTGCACTCCACCGGCCAGTACCACAAGGGCGGCCCGGCGGAGGGCGTCTACCTGCAGATCACCGCCGCCCCGGGGACCGACCTCGACATCCCGGACAGCCCGTTCAGCTTCGGCGAGCTCATCTCCGCGCAGGCCGACGGGGACGCCCAGGTCCTGGCCGACCACGGGCGGCCCGTGCTGCGGCTGCGGCTCACGGACCGCGCCGCGGGCGTGGCCCGGCTCCGGCAGGCCGTCGACGCCCTCGACCGCTGACCCGGTCGGGAGGGACCGGAGCACTGTCCTAGAATGGACGCACGCCACGGTCGGCGCGGGACCCCCCGCGCCGACCGTCGCGCGTGACGGACCCCGTGGGCGCCCGCGCCCGCGCGGCCCCGCAGACACGTGAAGGAGTTCTGTTGCCAGACAACAACGCCCGCAATCCCCTGCGGGACCCGAGGGACCGGCGGCTCGTCCGGGTCGCCGCCCCGTCGGCGCTCGTGCTCTTCGGCGTGACGGGAGACCTCGCCAAGAAGAAGCTCCTGCCCGCGATGTACGACCTCGTCAACCGGGGCCTGCTGCCGCCGTCCTTCGCGCTGGTCGGGTTCGGCCGCCGCGACTGGTCGCACGAGCAGTTCCGGGAGGTGGTGCGCGAGTCCGTCGAGGCCCACGCCCGCACGCCCTTCCAGGAGGACGTCTGGCGCCAGTTCGCCTCCGGCGTCCGCTTCGTGCGCGGGGAGTTCGACGAGGACCAGGCCTACGAGGCGCTCAAGTCGACCCTCAAGGAGCTCGACGTCCACTCCGGCACGCGCGGCAACCACGCGTTCTACCTCTCGATCCCGCCCAAGGCGTTCGAGACGGTCTGCCAGCAGCTCGCCGACCACGGCCTGGCCCAGCACGAGAACGCCTCCGGGTGGCGCCGGGTGGTCATCGAGAAGCCGTTCGGCCACGACCTCGAGTCCGCGGCCGAGCTCAACGCCGTCGTCGAGCGGGTGTTCCCCTCGGACTCCGTGTTCCGCATCGACCACTACCTGGGCAAGGAGACGGTGCAGAACATCCTGGCGCTGCGCTTCGCCAACCAGATGTTCGAGCCGCTGTGGAACGCGCAGTTCGTGGACCACGTGCAGATCACCATGGCCGAGGACATCGGCATCGGCTCCCGCGCCGGCTACTACGACGGCGTGGGCGCGGCCCGCGACGTCATCCAGAACCACCTGCTGCAGCTGCTGGCCCTCACCGCCATGGAGGAGCCGCTGTCGTTCCAGGCCCACCACATGCGCGCGGAGAAGGCCAAGGTGCTGGCCTCCGTCGTCGTCCCCGAGGACCTGGCGGCGCGCTCGGCGCTCGGCCAGTACGAGGCCGGGCTGCAGGGCGGGGAGCGCGTGCGGGCCTTCTCCGAGGAGCAGGACATCCCGGACGACTCGCGCACCGAGACGTACGCGGCCCTGCGCCTGGACATCAACAACCGCCGGTGGGCGGGCGTGCCGTTCTACCTGCGGGCGGGCAAGCGGCTGGGCCGGCGCGTCACCGAGATCGCCGTGCAGTTCAAGAACTCCCCCAACCTGCTCTTCGGGGACAACGGCCACGAGGACCTCGGGCAGAACGTGATCGTGATCCGGATCCAGCCCGACGAGGGCGTGACCATCCGGCTGGGCTCGAAGGTGCCGGGGACCCAGTCGGAGATCCGTGACGTGACCATGGACTTCGGCTACGGCCACTCGTTCACCGAGTCCAGCCCCGAGGCCTACGAGCGGCTCATCCTCGACGTGCTGCTCGGGGAACCACCGCTGTTCCCGAACCACGAGGAGGTCGAGCTGTCCTGGCGGATCCTCGACCCCTTCGAGGAGTGCTGGGAGCAGCAGCAGATCATGCCGGAGCCGTACGCGCCGGGGTCCTGGGGACCCGCCGGCGCCGACGAGCTGCTGGCCCGCGACGGACGCGTCTGGAGACGACCGTGATCGTTTCGATGGAGAACACCACCACCTCGGCCATCGACAAGAAGCTGAACCAGCTCCGGGACCAGCACGGCGTCGTGACGCTCGGCCGGGTCCTCACCCTGGTGATCCTGGCCCAGGCCGGGCACTCGGAGGCCGCGCTGGAGGCCGCGAACTTCGCGAGCCACGAGCACCCGTGCCGGATCCTCGTGCACGTGGCGCACTCCTCGTCCGAGGAGACCCGGCTCGACGCGCAGCTGCGGATGGGCGGGGACGCCGGGGCGTCGGAGGTCATCGTGCTGCACGGCTTCGGGGACCTCGCCGAGCCCACGGAGACGCTGTTCTCCGCGCTGCTGCTGCCGGACGCGCCGATCGTGGCCTGGTGGCCGCACGAGGTGCCGCCGCCCTCGCCGCACACCTCCTCGATCGCCGGGATCGCCCACCGGCGGATCACGGACTCCGCGCGCAGCGACGACTCCTACGAGACCCTCGCGGAGCTGCGGCGCCGGTACGTCCCCGGCGACACGGACCTCGCCTGGACGCGCGTGACCAACTGGCGCATCCAGCTGGCGGCGGTCCTGGACCAGGCGGAGCCCGCCCCCGTGCGCGAGGTCGTCGTCGAGGGCTCCGGCCGCTCCCCCAGCGTGGTGCTCCTCGGCACGTGGCTGGGCACCCGGCTCGACGCCGAGGTGTCGTTCGTCAACAACCCGGGGGCCCGCCGCCTGGACCGGGTGACCCTCGTCCGGGACGACGGCGAGATCGTGCTCGAGCGCCCGGGCCGGACCGTGGCCATGCTGCGGCAGCCGGGCCAGCCCGACCAGCAGATCGCCATGCCGGTGCGGGACCTCAACACCTGCATCGCCGAGGAGCTGCGGCGGCTCGACCCGGACGAGGTCTACGGGGAGGTGCTCACCGCCGGGCTGCGGGACGTCCGGGTCGCCCGGATCGTCGACACGTCCGGGGAGCTCACCCCGGGCGCCGCGCGGTTCCTGGCCGAGCACGGCGGGGGCCGCCCCGAGCAGGAGGAGCCGGCGCCCGCGGCGTCCGGCGACGACGCCGAGGTGGTCGTGGCCCTGCCGGTGCCGGAGACCGGCCGGGAACCGGCGGCCGCGCCGTCCGTTCCCGCGCCCGGGGAGGAGCCCGCATGAGCGCCGAGCTGGAGACCGTGGCGCACCCGGACAAGGAGTCGCTCGCCGCGGCCACCGCCGGGCGGGTCCTCGATGTCGTGGTGGCCGCGCAGGAGGAGCGCGGGGCCGCGAGCCTCGTGCTGACCGGCGGGAGCATGGGCACGGCGGTGCTCGCCGCGCTCGCCGCCTCCGACCGGCGGGGCGAGGCCGACTGGTCGCGGGTCGACGTGTGGTGGTCGGACGAGCGCTTCGTGGCCGAGGACAGCCCCGAGCGCAACTGCGTGCAGGCCGCCGAGGCCGTCGGCGGGGCCCTGGCCCTGAACCCGGACCGGGTGCACTACGTGGGCAGCGCCGACGAGTTCGACACCGCCGAGGACGCGGCCTTCGACTACCGCCGCGAGCTCGCGGCGGCCGCCGACGCGGAGCACCGGACGGAGGCCTTCCCCCGCTTCGACCTGTCGCTGCTGGGCCTGGGCCCCGACGGCCACGTGGCCTCCCTGTTCCCCGGACGGCCGCACGTGCACGAGCAGGACGCCACCGTGCTGGGGGTGCACGACTCCCCCAAGCCCCCGCCGGAGCGGGTGACCATGACGCTGCCGATGATCAACAGCGCGGAGCGCGTCTGGTTCCTCGTGGCCGGGGCGGACAAGGCCGAGGCGGTCGCGGCCGTCCGCGGCGGCGCCCCGCTCGAGCGCACGCCCGGCGCCGGGGTGCGCGGGACCGAGGAGACGCTGCTGCTGGTCACCGAGGACGCGCTCGGCGGAGGGCCGCGGCGCGGCTGAGCTCAGCGGCGGCCGCAGCCGATCACGGACGAGAGGATCCGCAGCACGTCGAGCAGGGCCAGCACCTCGTCCCGGTCGTCCCCCGTGCGGTGCATCGCGGCGATCTCGACCCGGGGGACGTCGGTGACGAGGGGCGCGCCCAGCGCCGGGGGGAGCAGCGGGACGAGGGTGCTCGTGGCCAGCGTGACGGCGGCGCCGGAGCGGACGGTGGCCACCACGTCGGCCAGCGTGCGGGCCCGCACCTCCGTCAGCCGCATGTCCCGCCGGCTCCGCACGTCGCCCAGCACCCACGGCGCCATCCACTGCGGTGCGGCGGTGGGCTCCACGATCATCGGCAGATCGACGACGTCCGCCGCGGTCACGGTGTCCGCCCCGGCCAGCGGGTGGTCCGCCGGCAGCAGGCAGACCCGGTCCACGGCCGTCAGCGGCACCGTGTCGACGCCCGGGCGGTCCGGGTCGCCGGTGGTCAGCAGCACGTCCACGTGCCCGGACAGCACGCTCTGCGTCAGCCGGCCGTAGGGGACCCCGACGGCCCGGACCCGGCAGCCGGGGAACGTCCTGGTCACGCTCGCGACCAGGGCCTGCCACGCGGCGGGTGACAGGTGGTCCGTGGGTGCTCCCGGGATGCCGAGCCGGACCACCGGCGTGCCGGATGCCCCGCGCGCCTCGCGGCGTGCCCGGTCGGCGTTGCGCAGCAGGGCCTCGGCCCGGGGCAGGAAGCACCGCCCCGCGGGCGTCAGGTCGATGAACCCGCCCCCGTCGCGCTCGACGAGCCGGGCACCCACCTCGCGCTCGAGCCGGTGCACCCGCTTGGACAGGGCCGACGCGCTGAGGTTCCGCCGGGCGGCCGCCCGGCCGAAGTGCCGCTCCGCCGCGAGGACCCGGAAGTCCTCCAGGTGCCCCAGGTTCACGTCCATGCCGCGTCCCTCCCCACCGTATGCACTTACATGACACACCCGGCGGCCGTCCGGGACAATTCATGACGTTTCCCGACGTCAAGGGGCATGTCCGGATCGGAAACGGCGAGCGGGGCGCCGGTCCGCCGGACCTACCCTGAGCGGGAACGGACACCGGCGTCCGTTCGCGGCTCGCCCGGGCAGGACGGAGGATGCGGTGATGGACGACCAGCAGCGGGTCGAACTGACGCTTCTCGGGGGCTGGGACCTCCGGGTGGACGGCACGTCCTGCCCGATGGGGCTCCGGCAGCAGCGGCTGATCGCCGCCCTGGCCGTCCTCGGCCGCCGCTCGCGCGGCAGCCTCGCGGGACTGCTGTGGCCGGAGTGCACCGAGGCGCACGCCATGGGCAGCCTGCGCGCGGCCGTCTTCACCGTCTCGCGCCGGCTGCCCGGCCTCCTCGCGAGCAGCGGCCGCGAGCTGTGCCTGGCGGGGACGGTGGAGGTGGATCTGCACCGCCTGCGACGCGCGCTGGTCGGTGCGACCGCCGGTGACCCGGTGACCGACCCGTGGTGGTCCGCCGGCGCCGCGGGCGCGGAGCTGCTGCCGGGGTGGTACGACGACTGGGTGGTGACGGAGCAGCGGCGCCTCCGCGACCTCTGTCTCACCGCCGCGGAGTGCCTCGCCGAGTCCGCCCTGGGGCGGCAGGACCACTTCCGTGCCCGGCATCTCGCCGAGACGGCACGGAGCATCGACCCCCTGAGCGAGGGCGCCACCAGGATCCTCCTCCAGGCGCACCTGGCGATGGGCAACGAGGCCACCGCGCTGGGCATCTTCCGCGTGTACTGCGCCACCCTGGCGGACGAGCTCGGGGCTCGTCCCGCGCCCCGGATGGTCGAGCTCCTCGCGCCGCTCCAGGAGTCGCGGGGGCCGGAACGGCCGCTCCCCGCCCGGGTCGGCGCCCGTCCGCCGCGCTGACCGACGCCGGGACCCCCGGGCGGTCACGGAGGTCCGTGCTCGCCCGGGGGTCCCGGCGTCGGTGGGTCGGTCCGCGGGTCAGACCGCGACCTCGCTGAAGCGCATGGTCAGCGCGTAGCCGGCGATGGACAGGACCCACACCACGGCCGTGGCGGTGGTGAGCCGGATCAGGTTCTTCTGCGCGACCCCGGAGGTGTTGAGGGACTGGGTCATGCCGCCGCCGAACATGTCGGAGAGGCCCCCGCCCTTGCCCTTGTTGAGGAGCACGAGCAGGACGGACAGGAGGCTCGTGAGCACGATGATTGCCAGGAGCACGTTCTGCAGAATATCCACTGGGGCCTTACCTTTAGGTGTCCGTCGAGCAGCCGCGCCCGGACGGCGCGGACGGTCAGGGGGTCGTGATCAGTCGGTCACGAGGTGCTGCTCGAACCTGGCAATGCTAGCAAACTCCTCGGCGTCGAGGCTGGCGCCGCCGACCAGGACGCCGTCCACGTCCTTGCCCCGGAGGATCGACCCGGCGTTGGCGGCCTTGGCGGAGCCGCCGTAGAGGATGCGCGTCCTCGCCGCCGTGTCGGCGTCGTAGAGGCCGGCGAGTTCCGCGCGGATTGCGGCCGCCATCTCCTGGGCGTCGTCGGGGCCGGCGACCTCGCCCGTGCCGATCGCCCAGACGGGCTCGTAGGCCACGACGAGCTCGGCCACCCGGTCCGCCTCCAGGCCGGTGATGGAGCCCCGCAGCTGCTCGAGGGTGTGGGCGACGTGCTCGCCGGCCTGCCGGACCTCCAGCCCCTCACCCACGCACAGCACCGGGACCAGGCCGTGGCGGTGCGCCGCGGCGATCTTGGCGTTGCACAGCTCGTCGGACTCGCCGTGGATCGTGCGCCGCTCGGAGTGGCCCACGAGCACGTAGGTGCAGCCGAGCTTGGCCAGGAACTGGCCCGAGACGTCGCCGGTGTAGGCGCCGGAGTCCTGGTCGGAGAGGTCCTGGGCGCCGTAGACGACGCGCAGCTCGTCTCCGTCCACGAGGCTCTGGACCGAGCGGAGGTCGGTGAACGGCGGGAAGACGGCCACCTCGGCGCGGGAGTAGTCGTGCTTGGCGTCGTCCAGGGTCCACGCGAGCTTCTGCAGCAGGGTGATCGCCTGGGCGTGGTCCATGTTCATCTTCCAGTTGCCGGCGATCAGCGGCGTGCGGTCGAACTGTCCGTTGGTCTGGGAGGTCATCGGGGACTCCTTCTCCGCGGCGGGGCGCCGCTCGTCGTGCGTGTCGGCAGTGGTGCACCGGGCGGGGAGGGCGCCCCGGGCGTGCGGCTCCGGGGCGCCCTTCCGCGGTGGTGGTGCGGGTCGGCGCGTGCGGGTCAGGCGCCCAGGGCGACGACCCCGGGCAGCTCCTTGCCCTCGATGAACTCCAGCGACGCGCCGCCGCCGGTGGAGATGTGCCCGAACTGCTCGTCCCGGAAGCCCAGGTTGCGCACGGCCGAGGCGGAGTCGCCGCCGCCGATCACGCTCATCGCGTCCGAGGCGACGACGGCCTCGGCCACCGCCTGGGTGCCCGCGGCGAACGCGTCCATCTCGAACACGCCCATGGGCCCGTTCCAGAACACGGTCCGCGCGGCCCGGATGCGGTCGGCGAACAGCGCCGCCGAGGCCGGGCCGATGTCGAGCCCGAGGCCGGAGGCGCCGATCTCGCCGCCCACGATGTCCTCCACCGGGCGGGTCTCGTGCGGGGCGTCCGCGGCGAACGTCTCCGCGTAGACGACGTCGACGGGCAGCACGATCTCCGTGCCCGCCTCGGCGGCCCGCTCGAGGTATCCCTTGACGGTCTCGATCTGGTCCTCCTCGAGCAGCGACCCGCCCACGCGGTGGCCCTGCGCCGCCAGGAACGTGAAGACCATGCCGCCGCCGATCAGCAGGGAGTCGGCCCTGCCGATGAGGTTGGCGATCACCGCGAGCTTGTCGGAGACCTTGGACCCGCCCATCACGACCACGAACGGCCGCTCGGGGTCCTGGACGACCTTGGTGAGGACGTCCAGCTCCCGCTTCACCAGGTCGCCCTGGTAGGCCGGGAGCCGGAGGGCGACGTCGTAGACGGACGCGTGCTTGCGGTGCACCGCGCCGAAGGCGTCGTCCACGTACGCTCCGTCCTCGCCCGTCAGGGCCACCAGCTCGTCCGCGAGGGCGCCGCGCTCGGCGTCGTCCTTCGAGGTCTCGCGGGGGTCGAAGCGCACGTTCTCGAGCACGAGCACCTCCCCGTCGGCCAGCGCGGCGGCCTTGTCCCGGGCGTCCTGCCCGACGACGTCGGTGGCGATCCGCACCGGCACCTCGGCCAGCTCGGCCAGGCGCTGCCCGGCGGGGGCGATCGAGTACTTCGGGTCGACCTCGCCCTTGGGCCGGCCGAGGTGCGCCATCACGATGACGCGGGCCCCGGCGTGGGCGAGCTTTTGGATGACGGGCAGGGACGCGCGGACGCGCCCGTCGTCGGTGACCGCGAAGCCGTCCAGCGGGACGTTGAGGTCGGAGCGGACCAGGACGCGGCGTCCGGCGACGCCGTCGGCGATCAGTTCGTCAAGTGCATGAGCCATGTCGCTCACCCTACCCCGGCACCGGTGCCGCGCCGAGGCTCAGAGCTGCCCGCCGACGTGGGAGACGACGTTGACCAGACGGGAGGTGTAGCCCCACTCGTTGTCGTACCAGGCGATGACCTTGACCTGCTTGCCGATGACCTTGGTCAGCGGCGCGTCGAAGATCGTGGAGATGCTGTCGCCCTGGATGTCCGAGGACACGATGGGGTCCTCGGTGTACTTGACGATGCCCTGCATGGGGCCCTCGGCGGCCTCCTTCATGGCGGCGTTGACCGACTCGACGGTGACCTCCTTCTGGGCGTCGAAGGTGAGGTCCACGACGGAGCCGGTGGGCACGGGCACGCGCACGGCGAAGCCGTCCAGCTTGCCCTTGAGCTCGGGCAGGACCAGGCCCACGGCGGCGGCGGCGCCGGTGGTGGTCGGCACCATGTTCAGGGCGGCGGCACGGGCACGGCGCAGGTCGCTGTGCGGGCCGTCCTGCAGGTTCTGGTCCGCGGTGTAGGCGTGGATGGTGGTCATCAGGCCCTGCTCGATGCCGAACGCGTCGTTGAGGACCTTGGCCATGGGGGCGAGGCAGTTCGTGGTGCACGAGGCCGCGGAGACGATGTTCATCGACGCGGAGTCGTAGTCGTCGAGGTTGACGCCCGGCACGAACGTGCCGTCGATCTCCTTGCCGGGGGCGGACAGCACGACCTTCTTGGCGCCGCCGTCGAGGTGGGCCTTGGCCTTCGAGCCGTTGGTGAACCGGCCGGTCGACTCGACGACGACGTCGACGCCGAGCTCGCCCCAGGGCAGCTTGGACGGATCGGGCTCGGCCAGGAACTTCACCTCGTGGCCGTCGACGGTCATGGTGTCGCCGTCGAGGGTGACCTCGCCGGGGAACCGGCCCATGATGGAGTCGTACTTGAAGAGGTGGACCAGGGCCTCCGGGTCCGTGAGGTCGTTGACGGCCACGACCTCGATGTTCTCGCCCTGCTCGCGCGCCGCGCGGAGGAAGTTGCGTCCGATGCGTCCGAAGCCGTTGATGCCCACTCGAATGGTCACTGGGTTCTCCTGTGTTGGTCGGGATCTGGATCGATGAACCGGTCCTCATTCTACGTGGTTATCCATGGGATGTCTTGGGGTCGTGAAAGATTCATCCGCTATTGATCTGTAAAACCACATAAAACCACATTTGACCGCGCAGACCGTCGAAAAGCCACGGCCGGGGATGTGGGCTCTCCGGTGCCGCCGCGGACGGGAGCCTCCGGGCGGTCGCCCCGGCCGGCCGGGAGGTCAGGAGGGCAGGGCGTCGCCGTCCGCGCCGGTGTCCGTGCCGGGCAGGTGCAGCTCCTCCGCCCGGCGGTCGGCCATGGCCAGCAGGCGGCGGATCCGGCCCGCCACGGCGTCCTTGGTCAGCGGCGGGTCCGCGAGCCGGCCCAGCTCGTCGAGGCTGGCCTGCTTGTTGGACAGCCGCAGCTCCCCCGCCTGGCGCAGGTGCTCGGGCACCTCGTCCCCGAGGATCTCCAAGGCCCGCTCGACCCGCGCCCCGGCGGCCACCGCGGCCTGGGCGGAGCGGCGCAGGTTGGCGTCGTCGAAGTTCGCGAGCCGGTTCGCCGTGGCGCGCACCTCCTTGCGCATCCGCCGGTCCTCCCACTGCAGGAGCGTCTGGTGCGCCCCCATCCGGGTGAGCAGCGCGGCGATCGCGTCCCCGTCCCGCACGACCACCCGGTCCACCCCGCGCACCTCGCGGGCCTTCGCGAGCACGCCTAACCGGCGGGCGGCGCCCACGAGCGCGAGGGCGGCCTCGGGGCCGGGACAGGTGAACTCCATCGCGGCGGAGCGGCCGGGCTCCGTGAGAGAGCCGTGGGCGAGGAAGGCCCCGCGCAGCACGGCCTCGGCGTCGGCCACGGCCCCGTTGACCACGGCGGGCGGGAGCCCCCGCACGGGACGTCCGCGCGAGTCGAGCAGGCCCGTCTGCCGGGCGAGGGCCTCACCGTCCTCGACGACCCGCACCACGTAGGAGCTGCCGCGCCGCAGTCCTCCTCCGGAGACGACCACGACCTCGCTCTCGTGCCCGAAGACCTCGTGCACGGCGCGGCGCACCCGGCGCGCCGTGGCGCCGGAGTCCACCTCCGCCTCGACGACGATGCGTCCCGAGACGATGTGCAGTCCGCCCGCGAAGCGCAGCAGGGCGGACAGCTCGGCCCGCCGCTCCGAGGACCTCTTGATCTCGAGGCGGGACAGTTCTTCCTTGACCGATGACGTCAGGGCCACGCGGTTCCTTTCCTGGGGATGACGGGGGTGTGGGGTCGGCGCCGCTCAGCGGTGGCGCTCGAAGATCTCCTGGTAGGCGGCCGCGAGCCGGAGCGTGTTGTGCACGGCGGTCCCCGGGTGGGCCCGGACCCCGGCGTAGAAGACCTCGGCGCCCAGGCCGCGGGCGACCTGCTCGAGGTCGGCGCCGTCCTCGGTGGCCGTGGGGTCGGCCAGGACGACGTCCAGGGTGAGGTCGGGGCAGTACGCCTGCAGGACCCGCAGGTGGTCGGCGGCCGTCTTGCCGCGGGTCTCGGTGTCCGGCGAGAGGTTGAGGGTCACGCAGCGGCGTGCCCGCGACCCGCAGATCGCCTCGCGCAGCTCGGGCAGCAGCAGGTGCGGGAGCACCGAGGTGTGCCACGATCCCGGCCCCATGACCACCCAGTCCGCGGTTCCGACCGCTTCGACGGCCTGCGGGCACGCCGGGGCGTCCGGGGGCACCAGGCGGACGTTGCACACGTCGGCCTGCTTGGCCAGCAGCGCCTGCCCGGTGATCGTCCGCACCGTGCCGGCGGCACCCGGGGAGCAGCGGCCGGCGCGGTCCGTGACGTCGGGGACGTCGGGGACGTCGCCGGCGATGACCAGCGGCTCCGTGGACATCGGCAGCACCCGGCCGCGGGCGCCGAGCAGGGCGCCCGCCCACTCGAGGCCCGCCACGGGGTCCCCCAGGAGCTCCCAGAGGGTGACGATGAGCAGGTTGCCCAGCGCGTGGTTGTCCAGGGTCGTGGAGCGGCCCTCGAGGGAGCTGAACCGGTGCTGCATGACGTCGCGCCATGTGCGTCCCCACTCGGAGTCGTCGCACAGCGCGGCGAGCGCCATCCGCAGGTCCCCCGGGGGCAGGACGCCGAGCTCGTCGCGCAGCCGGCCGGAGGAGCCGCCGTCGTCGGCCACCGTCACGACGGCCGTGAGCACGGGGGTGATCCGGCGGAGGGCGGCGAGGTTGGCGGCGAGCCCGTGCCCGCCGCCGAGGGCGACGACGGAGGGGCTGCCGCCCCCGGGCCGCCGGGCGGACGGGTCCGGGGAGTGGTGGGGGTCGGCGTCGGCGCCGCTGCCGAGGGGCAGCCGGGGGAAGGCGCCGGTGGGAGGGAGGGTCATCGGGGGTCCAATGCGGGTGAGGGCGAGCCGGTCACTCCCGGCCCATGTCCCGGTGCTGGATGTTGACGGTCACGAGCGGCAGCTTGGCGAGCCTGCGGGCCACCTCCTCGCTCACGGCCACGGAGCGGTGCTTCCCGCCGGTGCAGCCGATCGCGATGGTGGCGTAGTGCTTGTTCTCCGTACGGTATCCCGCGAAGACGGGTTCCAGCATGGCGACGAACCGGTCGACGAACTGTCGCGGGCCGTCGTCCTGGAAGACGTAGTCCCGCACCTCGTCGTCCTTGCCCGTGCGGGGGCGCAGCGACGGGACCCAGTGCGGGTTGGGGATGAAGCGGACGTCGGCCACGTAGTTCGCGTCCGCGGGCACCCCGTACTTGAAGCCGAAGCTGAGCACGGTCAGGCGCAGGACCACGGGCCCGTTGGTGGAGAACAGGTCGGCCACGGCCCGGGACAGCGCGTGCACGTTGAAGCCGGAGGTGTCCAGGACCACGTCGGCGGAGTCGCGCAGGTCCGTCAGCAGGGCCCGCTCGGCGCGGATGCCGTCGAGGATCCGGCCGCCGGCCTGCAGCGGGTGGGGGCGGCGCTGGTGCTCGTAGCGCGAGACCAGCACGTCGTCGGCGGCGTCCAGGAACAGCACCGAGAAGTCGACGTCCGAGGCCTCGAGGGCCGCCAGCGTCTCCCTCATGTCGCTGAAGAGGGCCTTGCCGCGCACGTCGATGACCACGGCGAGCTTGGGCAGCGCCTGCGGGGTGCGCGAGACGAGGTCCGCGAGGGTGTGCAGCATCTGCGGGGGCAGGTTGTCGACGACGTACCAGCCGAGGTCCTCGAGGGCGTTCGCGGCGGTGCTGCGCCCCGCCCCGGACATGCCCGTGACGACGAGCAGCTCCGAGCTGGTCGGCTTCTCGTGGTCCGGTGCGCCCGCCGTCTCGACGTCCGCCCCGGCGGTGTGCTCGCTCATGTCCGCTCCGTCTCCCGTCGTCCTGCCCCGTGCCAGCTGCGCACCTGCCACGGCCGCGCCGCCGCGGGGCCCGCGCGGCGGTCCCGCCCCAGCCTAACGAAGTCCGGGGCGGACCGCGGTCCGGCCACGCGGGCTCCCCGGATCAGGTGAGCACCTCTCCCGTGGTCATGTTGACCGCGGGAGCGGCGTCCTCGTCCCGGGCCTGCAGCGCCGCGGCCACCTTCTCGGACAGGGCCCGCCCGAAACCGGGCACCTGCTCGATCTCCTCCACGCGGGCCGCCCGGAGCTTCTTGACGGAGCCGAAGTGCTTCAGCAGCGCCTTCTGCTTGGCGGGCCCGACCCCGGGCAGCTCGTCGAGCACGGAGACCGTCATGGCGGAGGAGCGCTTCTTGCGGTGGAAGGTGATGGCGAAGCGGTGGGCCTCGTCGCGGATCCGCTGGAGCAGGTACAGTCCCTGGCTCGCGCGCGGCAGGATCACGGGGAACTCGTCGTCCGGGACCCACACCTCCTCGAGCCGCTTGGCCAGGCCGACCACGTGGACGTCCTCGATGCCCAGGTCGGCCAGGGCGCGGGCGGCCGCGGCGACCTGCGGGGGCCCGCCGTCGACCACCACGAGGCTGGGCGGATAGGCGAACCGGGCCCGTTCGGGCACCTCGGCCCGGGCGTCCACCTGCCCGGTGCGCGGTCCGGCGGCCTGCCGCTCGGCCTGCTCCTCGAGGTGCCGGCGGAAGCGCCGGGAGATGACGTCGTACATCGACGCCGTGTCGTCGCGCGCGGCATCCCCCGTGACCGAGAACTTCCGGTACTCCGCCTTCCGCGGCAGCCCGTCCTCGAAGACGACCATGGAGGCGACGACGTTGGTGCCCTGCACGTGGGAGATGTCGTAGCACTCGATGCGCATCAGCGGCACGGGGATGTCCAGGGCCTCCTGCAGCTCCTGCAGGGACGCGGAGCGGGTCGTGATGTCCCCGGCACGCCGGGACTTGTGCAGCTTCAGGGCCTGCCGGGCGTTCTCCTGGACCGTCTCCATGAGGTGCGCCTTCTCCCCGCGCTGCGGGACGGCGATCGAGACCCGGGACCCGCGCAGCCCGGAGAGCCACTCCTCGAGCCGGTCGGCGCTGTCGGCCGGCTCGGAGAGGAGCACGGTGCGCGGGATCGCGTCCTCGCGGTAGGCGGCCTCCGCGGAGGGGCGGTGCTTCGATCCGCCCGGGGACGGGGGCGCGGCCGCCTCGGCGCTCTCGGCGGCGTCCGTGGCGGTGTCCCCGTAGACCTGCTCGAGCAGCTGCTCGAGCAGCCGTCCGCCGTCGGCCTCCTCGACCTTCTCGGTGACCCAGCCGCGCTGGCCGCGGATCCGTCCGCCCCGGACGTGGAAGACCTGGACGGCGGCCTCCAGCTCGTCCTCCGCGAGGGCGAAGAAGTCCGCGTCGGTGCTGTCGGAGAGCACCACGGCGTTGCGCTCGAAGGCCTTCTCCAGCGCGGCGATGTCGTCCCGGCGCGCGGCCGCGGTCTCGAAGTCCATGGCGGCGGCGGCGTCCTGCATCTGCCGCTGCAGCTCCTTGATGAACGGGGTGGCATGCCCGGCCATGAACCGGCACAGGTCCTCCGCGAGGGCGTAGTGGTCCTCGGCCGAGATCCGTCCCACGCACGGGGCGGAGCACTTGTCGATGTAGCCGAGCAGGCACGGGCGCCCGGACTGCTCGGCGCGCCGGTAGACGCCCTTGGAGCACGTGCGGACGGGGAACACGCGCAGCAGGGCGTCGAGGGTCTCGCGGATCGCCCACGCCTGGGAGTAGGGGCCGAAGTAGCGGTTGCCCTTCTTCTTCTCCCCCCGCACCACCTGGGCCCGGGGCACGGACTCGGACATCGTCACCGCCAGGTACGGATAGGACTTGTCGTCCCGGTAGGCGATGTTGAACCGGGGCCGGAACTCCTTGATCCAGGTGTACTCGAGCTGCAGGGACTCCAACTCGCTGCCCACCACGGTCCACTCGACGCCGGCCGCGGTCGTGACCATCGCCCGGGTCTTGGGGCTGAGGGCGTGCAGGGGGGCGAAGTACGAGCTCAGCCGGTTGCGCAGGTTCTTGGCCTTGCCCACGTAGACCACGCGCCCGTACTCGTCGCGGAAGCGGTAGACCCCCGGGGCGGTCGGGATGTCCTGGCGGGCGGGGCGGTAGCTCTCCGGATCGGCCACGGTCCGGTTCCCCCTCAGCGGCCGGTCGGGGCCGGGGAGGTGTACCGGGCCAGCAGCTCCCCGAGCTCGGCCGCGTCCCGGGCCACGGCCGCGAACCCGGTCCCCAGCTCGCCCTCGGCGGCGAAGCCCCACGCCACGCCGAGGCAGTCGATGCCGTGCGCGGCTGCGCCCTCGGCGTCGTAGCTGCGGTCCCCGATCATCACCGTGCGCGCGGGGTCCGGGGCGTCCACGCCGAGCCGGCGCAGGGCCTCGGCGATGATCGCGGGCTTGTCGTGGGCGAGCTCCGGGTGCGCCGGCGCGACCGCGAGGTCGTCCGAGGCGCCGGAGACGGTCTCGAACCACCGGCTCAGCCCGAAGCGCTCGACGGCGAGCTCGGCCGTGGGCTCGGGCTTCTGGGTGGCCACGGCCATCCGCACCCCGGCCCCGTGCAGGACCTCGAGGAGCTCCTCGACCCCGGGGTAGACGCGGGTCTGCGCGAGCCCTTCGGTCCGGTAGCGGGCCCGGTAGGAGGCGACGACGCGCGGGACCTCCTCCTCCGGGACGTCGGTGAAGGCTCGGAGCGAGAAGCCCACGGGCGGTCCCACGAAGCGGCGCAGGTCCTCGGGCACCGCGTGCCCGTGCTCGGCCAGCGCCCGGGCGATGCCGCCCGTGATGGCCCCGGCCGGGTCGAGGAGCGTGCCGTCGAGGTCCCAGAGCACCACCGGGGCCGTCATCGGGCGGCCCCCGCGGGAACGGGGTGCCCGCCGAGGACCTCGGCCAGGAACCGGCCGGTGTGGCTGCCCGTGTTCCGGGCGACCTGCTCCGGGGTGCCCTCGGCCACCACCTGCCCGCCGCCGGAGCCGCCGTCCGGGCCGAGGTCCACGACCCAGTCGGCGGACTTGATGACGTCCAGGTTGTGCTCGATGGTCATCACGGTGTTGCCCTTGTCCACGAGCCCCTGCAGCACGAGCAGCAGCTTGCGGATGTCCTCGAAGTGCAGACCGGTGGTGGGCTCGTCGAGGACGTAGATGGAGCGGCCGTTGGAGCGCTTCTGCAGCTCCGAGCCCAGCTTCACGCGCTGGGCCTCGCCGCCGGAGAGCGTCGTGGCGGGCTGGCCCAGCCGCACGTAGCCCAGACCGACGTCCACGAGGGTGTTCAGGTGCCGGGCGATCGGGCCGAAGGCCTTGAAGAACTCGGCGGCCTCCTCGATGGGCATCTCCAGCACCTCGGCGATGGTCTTGCCCTTGTAGTGCACCTCGAGGGTCTCCCGGTTGTACCGGGCCCCCCTGCAGACCTCGCACGGGACGTAGACGTCCGGCAGGAAGTTCATCTCGATCTTGATCGTGCCGTCGCCCGAGCACGCCTCGCAGCGCCCGCCCTTGACGTTGAAGGAGAACCGCCCGGCCTGGTAGCCGCGCACCTTGGCCTCGGGGGTCTCGGCGAAGAGCTTGCGGATGTGGTCGAAGACCCCCGTGTACGTGGCGGGGTTGGAGCGCGGGGTCCGGCCGATCGGGCTCTGGTCCACGTGCACGACCTTGTCGAGCTGGTCCACGCCGTCGATCCGCTTGTGCCGGCCCGGGACCTGCTTGGCCCCGTTGAGCTTGTTGGCCAGCGACGTGTAGAGGATGTCGTTGACCAGGGTGGACTTCCCGGATCCGGACACCCCGGTCACGGCGGTCAGCACGCCCAGCGGGAAGGAGACGTCGATGCCGCGCAGGTTGTTCTCCCGCGCCCCCACGACCTTGAGCATCCGCTTGCGGTCGACCGCGCGCCGCTGGGCGGGCACCCGGATGGCCCGGCGCCCGGAGAGGTAGTCCGCCGTGATCGACTCCTCGTTGGCCAGCAGCTCCTCGTAGGTCCCCGAGTGCACCACGCGCCCGCCGCGCTCGCCGGCACCGGGGCCGACGTCCACGATCCAGTCGGCCTCGCGGATGGTGTCCTCGTCGTGCTCGACCACGATCAGGGTGTTGCCCATGTCCCGCAGCTTCGTGAGGGTCTCGATGAGCCGGCGGTTGTCCCGCTGGTGCAGCCCGATCGACGGCTCGTCCAGGACGTAGAGCACGCCCACGAGCCCGGCCCCGATCTGGGTGGCCAGGCGGATGCGCTGGGCCTCGCCGCCGGACAGGGTCGCCGCGGCGCGCTCGAGGTTGAGGTAGTCCAGGCCCACGTCCACGAGGAACGTCAGGCGGGCCTGGATCTCCTTGAGCACCTGGTCGCCGATCTTCGTCTCGCGGGTGCTCAGCTGCAGGTCGCGGAAGAACGCGTGGGCCTCGCGCATGGGCATGCGGGTGGTCTCGGCGATGTTCCTCCCGCCCACGGTCACGGCGAGCATGGTGGGGTTCAGGCGCGCGCCGTCGCAGGCCGGGCAGGCGACCTGGCGCATGTACTGCTCGTACCGGTCCTTGGCGTTGTCCGACTCCGTCTCGGCGTGCTTGCGCTTGATGTAGCCGATCACGCCCTCGAAGCCCTGGGTGTAGCGGCGCTCCCGCCCGAACCGGTTCCGGTAGGCCACGGTGACCTGGTAGTCCTTGCCCTCGAGGATCGCCTTGCGCGCCTTGGCGGGCAGCTTGCCCCACGGGGTGACGAGGTCGAAGCCGAGCTCCTGGCCCAGCCCGGCGAGCAGCCGGTTCCAGTACTCGCTGGTGGCCTTGCCCAGCGACCACGGGGCGATCGCGCCCTCCACGAGGGACAGGTCGGGGTTGGGGACCACGAGCTCCTCGTCGACCTCGAGCCGCGAGCCGATGCCGTCGCACTCCGGGCACGCGCCGAACGGCGCGTTGAAGGAGAACGAGCGGGGCTCGATCTCGTCCGCCTGCAGCGGGTGCTCGTTGGGGCACGCGAGGTTCTCGGAGAACGGGCGGCGCAGCTCCAGCGGGTGGGCGATCTCCTCGTCCGTCCGGGGCACGAGCTCGACGACGACGCGGCCCTCGGCGAGGCCCAGCGCGGTCTCGACGGAGTCGGTCAGGCGCTGGCGGATGCCCTCCTTGACCACGAGCCGGTCCACGACCACCTCGATGGTGTGCTTGAACTGCTTCTTGAGCTTGGGCGGGTCCGAGAGCTGGACCGTCTCGCCGTCCACGGTGGCGCGGGAGAAGCCCTTCGCGGTCAGCTCCTGGAAGAGGTCGGCGAACTCGCCCTTGCGCTCCCGGACCACGGGTGCGAGCACCTGGAAGCGGGTCCGCTCCGGCATCTCGAGGAGCTGGTCCACGATCTGCTGCGGGGTCTGCTTCTCGATCGCCTCGCCGCACTCGGGGCAGTGCGGGTGGCCGACGCGCGCCCACAGCAGGCGCATGTAGTCGTAGATCTCGGTGATCGTCCCGACCGTGGACCGCGGGTTGCGGGAGGTCGACTTCTGGTCGATGGACACCGCCGGGGACAGGCCCTCGATGAAGTCGACGTCCGGCTTGTCCACCCGGCCCAGGAACATCCGGGCGTAGGAGGACAGCGACTCGACGTAGCGGCGCTGGCCCTCGGCGAAGATCGTGTCGAAGGCCAGCGACGACTTCCCGGAGCCGGACAGGCCCGTGAACACGACCATGGCGTCCCGCGGCACGGTCAGCGAGACGTTGGCCAGGTTGTGCTCGCGCGCGCCCTGCACGACGATCTCGGTGAGGTCGGACTTGTGGGCGGTCCGGGCGCCGGTGGCGGTCACCGGACCGTCGAGGGGTTCGGAGGGCTCGGTCGACGGACTCATGACCAGGGTGGACGTGGGGATCGGCTCAGACACGCCCTCCACTCTAGTACCGGGCCCGGACATCGTGGCCGGGGCCGTGGGCCGCTTCACACCCGGTCCACGGGGCCGGTCGGGGTGTCCTCGCGGACCGGCTCCCGGGCGGCCGCGGGCGGGGCTGGGTCGTCCGGGAGCGGACCGGTCTGCTGCGGGTCCCGGCCGGCCCCGTCCTGCTGCTGCCGGCGCCGGACCTCGCGGGCGTCCACGGTGCGGGTGACGACCGTGAGCCGGCCCGTGGCCGGGTCGACCTCGACGATGTCCACGGTCCGGCGCAGCGGGACCTCCTTGATGAGGAGCACCGCGCCCAGGGTCACCAGGGACGCGACGGCGGCGACCAGGAAGACCAGGCCGGTGCCCGTGCCGTAGGCCTCGCGCACGACGCCCTCGACGGAGGACGGCAGCGACTCCAGGTCCATGGTGGAGCTGTCCACGGCGGCCGGGTCCCCGCCCCGGGCGCGCGTGCTCGCGGCCAGCTGCCCGGCGAGGTGGGAGCTCATGAGGGCGCCGAAGACGGCCACCGCCACGGCGCCGCCCATGGTGCGGAAGAAGGCGACCGACGAGGACGCCGCGCCCATGTCCTTCAGACCCACGGTGTTCTGCACGGCCAGGACCAGGTTCTGGTTCAGGGCCCCGATGCCGAGGCCCACCAGGAAGATGAAGACGCTCACGGCCCACAGGGCGGTGTCGTGCGTGAGGGTCGCGGCGAGGAACAGGCCCGTGGACATCAGCACGGCGGCGACCACCAGGATGATCTTCCACCGCCCGTAGCGGGTGATCAGCTGGCCCGCGACCGTGGCGCCCACGAGGGAGCCGAACACCTGCGGGAGCATGAGCATCCCGGCCGCGGTGGGGCTGAAGCCCTGGCCGAGCTGGAAGTACTGCCCCAGGTACGTGGTCGAGGCGAACATCGCCCCGCCGGTGGCGATGGCCGCGAGGATGGCCAGGGCGGTGGTGCGCTCGGTGACCACCCGGATGGGCAGGACCGGCTCGGCGGCGCGCCGCTCCACGAGGACGAACAGCACGGTGCCGACGAGGGCGGTGGCCACGAGCGCGGCGGAGACGGGCGAGACCCAGCCGAACATCCCGGGCTGGCCAGCCAGGGACACCCACAGCAGCAGCGCGGAGGCGGAGACGACCAGCAGCACGATGCCGAGCCAGTCGATGCGCACCGTCCGCGGCGCCTGCGGCGGGATCCGCAGGGTGCGGTGCACGAGCACGGCGGCGAGGACCGCCAGCGGGGCGGGGATGAGGAAGACCCACCGCCAGCCGAAGAGGTCCACGATCAGCCCGCCGAGCAGCGGCCCCGCGGAGGTGGCCACGGCCATCGTGGCGCCCATGTAGCCGGCGTAGCGGCCGCGCTCGCGGGGCGGGATGATCGTGCCCATGATGGTCATGGCCAGGGCCATGATCCCGCCCATGGCCACGCCCTGGACCACGCGGGCCAGGATGAGGAACTCGATGGTCGGCGCCAGCCCCGCCATGGCGGACCCGAGCACGAAGATCACGATGGACAGCTGCAGCAGCTTCTTCTTGTCGAAGAGGTCGGCGAGCTTGCCCCAGACGGGGGTGGTCGCGGCGTTGGCCAGGAGGGTGCCGGTGACCGTCCAGGACAGCGAGGTCTGGTCGCCGCCCAGGTCGGCCATGATCACCGGCAGGGCCGTGCCGATGATCGTGAGCGTGACCATCGCCATGAAGAACACCGCGAGGATGCCGGTGAGCGCCCGCAGCACGTCCTGGTGGGAGGCGCCGGTCCCCCCGCCCGGTGCGGCGGTCGGTTGCTGGTCGCTCATCCGGTGGTTCCCTCCTCGTGCTCGCGGTCGGTGTGCTCGTGGTCGGTGTGCTCGCGGTCGGTGGTGTCCCGGTGCTCCGGGGCGGTGTCCTCCCCGTGGCCCGGGCAGGAGGTGGTGCGCTCCTCGCCGAGCGAGCTCAGGAAGACGGAGGTGATCTCGTTGATGGCCCCGCGGCTGGCCCGGGCCCGGTCCTCGTCCCAGTCCTCGAGCCGCACGGCCAGACGCTGGGCGTCCTGCTCGAGCACCGCCCGGGCCTGCTCCCGGCCCCGCTCCGTGATGGCGACGAGCGCGGCGCGCCCGTCCTCGGGGTCCGGCGAGCGCTCCACGAGGCCCGCCTCCTCCAGCCCGGCGAGCTGGCGGCTGAGCCCCGAGGGGCCGAGCCCGGTCTCCGAGGCCATGACCGTGGCCCGGCGGGCGCCGCTGCCGGCGAGGTAGTAGAGCAGGGCGATGGCCGTGGGGTTGAGCCGGCGCTGGCCGGCGTCGGTCTTGGTCACGCGCTTCATGACCCGCTGCAGCTCCAGCAGGTCGCGCACCAGCTCCACGGCGGTGTCGTGGGAGACGGGCACGGGGGGCTCCTCGGGATCGGGCCTGCGGGTGGACGACGACGAAGGGGCACCCGGTCCGCACTCCCCCGTTCCTCGCGGGGTCCCGCGTCGTCGACGACGCGGGGGGCGTGCCACCGGATGCCCTGATAATTTGTTGCCGCACGCAACTTTATGCCCGTGGCGCGGTCCGCGCAACCCGCGCGCGGGGTGCTGCCGGACACGCGCGCCCGCGGCCGCTCGGGCGGGGACGGCGCCCGCTCCCCCCGACCGTCCACCGGGGAGGGGCCGCGCGGAGCGTGCGATTGGCGAGCCACCCGGCACGGGAGTACCTTCGTCCTCATGATCGCATCGAAGACGGAGGTCACCGACCTCGCCGAGGTCACGATTCGCCGGATCTCCGTGAGCGAGATGGACAACAACGTCTATCTGCTCACGTCCAAGGACGAGGGCACGCAGGTCCTCATCGACGCGGCCGACGACGCCCGGGCCATCGCCGGCCTCGTGGGCGCCGGCAACGGGGACTGCTCGAAGGCCTACGGCAGCCTCCAGCTCATCATCACCACCCACTCCCACTGGGACCACGTCCGCGCCCTCGAGGAGGTCAAGTCCCGCTCCGAGGCCATGACGGCCTGCGGCGCCGACGACGAGTCCGACATCGCCGTGTCCATGGACCTGACCTTCGAGGACGGCGACACGGCCGAGTTCGACGGCTTCGACCTCGAGGTCATCGGCCTGCGCGGGCACACCCCCGGCTCGATCGCCCTGGTCTACCGCGACCCGCAGGGTCCGGCGCACATCTTCTCCGGCGACTCCCTCTTCCCCGGCGGCGTGGGCAGGACCGACAGCCCGGAGGACTTCCGGCAGCTGATGGACGACGTCACCGAGCGCGTCTTCGAGCGCTTCGACGACGACACCGTGGTCCATCCCGGGCACGGGAAACCGACCACGCTGGGCGCCGAGCGCCCGCACCTCGACGAGTGGCGCGCCCGGGGATGGTGAACGCAGGACCCGCCGTCGCCCCGGAGAGCTCCGCGGCCGACCGCGGCGCGTACGCGGCCGTCCTGATCTTCCCCGTGCTCGTCCTCGCGGGCGGGATGGTGGGCTTCCTCGTCCCCGGGGCCGTGAACGGACTGACCGGGTGGATCAACCCCCTGCTCGGCGTGGTCATGTTCGGCATGGGCCTGACCCTGCGCCCCGTCGACTTCGCGCTCGTGGCGAAGCGGCCGCTGCCGGTGCTGCTGGGCGTCGCGGCGCAGTACGTGCTCATGCCCCTCGTGGCGCTCCTCGTGGTGCTCCTGCTGCGGCTGCCCCCGGAGCTCGCCGCGGGCGTGATCCTCGTGGGCTGCGCACCCGGCGGCACGGCGTCCAACGTGGTCGCCTACCTCGCCCGCGGTGACGTGGCCCTGTCGGTGGCCATGACCTCGATCTCGACCCTGCTCGCGCCCCTGCTGACTCCCCTGCTCACCCTGTGGCTGGCCGGGCAGTACCTGCCGGTGGACGGCGGCGCCATGGCCTGGTCGATCACCAAGATCGTGCTGCTGCCCGTCGTCGCGGGCCTGGCCGTGCGCCTGCTCGTGCCCCGCCTGGTCGAGCGCGCCCTGCCCGTCCTGCCGTGGGTCTCGGTCGCGGCCATCGCCCTGATCGTGGCCATCGTGGTCTCGGGCAGCGCCGACCGGATCGTGGAGGCGGGCCTGCTCGTGCTCGCGGCCGTGGCCCTGCACAACGTCCTCGGCCTGGTCCTGGGCCACCTCGTGGGGGCCGTGACGCGGCAGCCCCTCGCCGTGCGCCGCACCACGGCGGTCGAGGTGGGCATGCAGAACTCCGGTCTGGCCGCCGGGCTCGCCGCCCAGTACATGAACCCGCTGGCGGCCCTGCCCGCGGCGGTCTTCTCGGTCTGGCACAACCTGTCCGGGGCACTGTTCGCCCTGCTCTGCCGGCGCGCCGACGCCCGCCGCGCCCGCGCTTGAGCGACCACCGGACGGACCGCCGGCAGAACGCCCCGGCGACCGTCCGCGCCGCGTCGGCCACCACCGTCACACCGGAGGACCCGCCGGAGGATCCGCCGGCGGATGCGGGGCAGAGGGCCGGTTCCGCACCCCTGCCCGTCACGGTGGTGCTGCCCTCGCAGTCGCTCGCCGACGCGGCCACGGGCGGGGAGCCGGCCTTCGGCCGGACGCTGCGGCTGGCACTGGCCATGCGGGGCGGGGTGAGCCTCGCCGTGTGGATCGGCGGGGCGGTCGCCGAGCTCGACGTCCTGCGCCGGATCCGGATCCACCGGGACGACCGCGGAGCGCTGCACGCCCATCTCCTGCACCCGGGCACGGCCCCGGATCCCCTGCTCGAGGAGCGCGCGGCGGTGTACGCCCGGCTGCTCGCGGACGCCGGCTACGACCGCGTGGAGCTCGACCTCCTCGCCGGGGCCAGCGCCGGCGGCCTCAACGCCGTGGTGCACGCGGTGGCCCAGCGCGCGGGCACGGACCTGGACGCCCTCGGCCGCATCTGGGCGGAGCACGGCTCCCTCGGCCGGCTGCTGCGCCCGCTCGGACGGCGCCCCGTGAACTCCCTGCTGCGCGGCGACGACTACCTGTGGCCGCGGCTGACGGAGGCGCTCCTCACGCTCCGGGACAGCGCGGAGCACCACCCCGCCCTGGTGGCCGAGCACGTCACCGTCGAGCTCTCCGCCACCGTCCTGGACAGCGACCCCTCGCCCCTCAGCGCGACGGCGGAGGGACGGGGCGACTTCCACTTCTCGTCCCCGGAGCCCGGCTCCCCCGCCCCGCCCCTGGACAACGGCATCCCGGCCCGGGACACCGCACCGGCGGAGGCCGCGGCCGCGCTGTCCCGGCTCGCCTACGCCGCCCGGACGACCGCCTCCTTCCCCGGGGCCTTCGAGCCGGCCTCGGTGTGGTCCGCCCCGACCCCGGGCCCGCTGGGCGCACCGGGTCCGGCTGCCGGACGCCCCGACCTGAGCCACGCGTTCGGCGCGCACCGCAGCCCCGCGGAGCTTCCGTACCGCGTGGTCGACGGCGGGGTGTACGACAACATCCCCATCGACCGGGCCCTGGACGCCGCGCGCACCCGGACGTCGCTGCGGCACGCCGACCGCGGCCTGCTGTACCTCGACCCGGACCCGCCCCACCGCGAGCACGGCGCGCCCTTCGAGCAGAACCTGCCCCGCCTGGTGGGAACGCTCGCCGCCACGGTCACCCGGCTGCGCCGGCGGGAGTCGGACGACGACGAGGTGCTGGCCCTGTCCGACTACCTGGGCGCGCAGCTCGTGGCCCACGGTCGCCTGCACCCGCTCGGGGCCCTCGTGGACTCCTGGGACCCGGCCTCGCTCGAGGAGCGCCGCCGGGCCTATCTCCGCTACCGGGCCCGGGCCGACGCCGCCCTGCTGTCCCGCCTCCTGACCCGGCCCGCGGAGTGGCAGCTCACCTCGACGCTGGCCCGGCGCGACGCCCTGAGGGCACGGCCGCCCCGTGCGCTCGAGCCCGTGCGGACGGAGCTGCTCCGGCGCTACGAGGTCCTCTCCCGGGGTCCCCTCGACGACCCCTCCGCCGCGGCGGTGCTGCGGGGGGCGCAGGCGCTCTACGACGCCGCGTCCTGCATCCTGTCCTGGGTGCGCGCCCTGGAGGAGCGGGGTCCCGCCGGGCAGCCGGGCCCTCCCGGCGGCTGCGACGTGGCCGGCGCCCGGGAACGCGCCTACCGGGTGCTGTCGGCCGCCCGCCACGAGCGCGACCGGCGGTTCCACGCCGTGCTGGCCGCCGGAGCGGACCCCGCGGCCGGGCTCGCGGGGGTCGTCGACCCCTGGCTGGGCGCAGCCGGCGGGGAGCACCGGGAGACGGGCGGCTCCTGGGCCGAGCTCGACGAGGTCGTGGACGCGCTGCGGAACCTGCCCGCGGTGGTGGACCGGCAGCCGGAGCCCGACGGGCCGGGCGCGGCCGACCGGGCGGCGGCCTGGGACGCGTCGCCCTGGTCGCGGATCCCGGCCGGGGACACGGCGCTGGGCGCGGCGGACCTGCCACCGCTGCTGGCCGCGGCCGGGATCCCCGCCGCGGTGTCCCAGGTGGCCTACGGCGAGATCCGCGGGGACCAGGAGCCGGCGGCCCCGGACGCGTTCCCCGCCCTGCAGGAGTCGCGCGCCCGTGACCGTCTCCAGCGGGCCCTCGACGCGCAGGGATCCGGGACGGGGGACGTGGCGCGGCTGCTCGCGGGCGACGCCGGGCGGGTGCCGGCCGGGACCAAGCTGGCCGGTGCGGGCCTGCTGAACTTCCGGGGCTTCCTGGCCGCGGACTGGCGGGCCAACGACTGGTGGTGGGGGCGCCTCGACGCGGCGGCCGGCGTCGCCGGGTTCCTGCGCGGGCTGCCGGTCCCCCCGGCGGCGCCGTTCCCCGGGGCGGCGGACGATCCCCCCGTGGTGCGCACGACGCCGGCCGACGCGGCCGTGCTCGAGCTGCAGGACAGCCTGCTGCGGGACCTGGGCCACGGCTCCGCCGAGCAGGGCAGGGCGGCGGTGGGCGCGAGCGCGGACGGGCTGGACCGGCTGGCCCCGGGCCACCGCCTGTCGCTGGCCTCGCGCGGGGTGCGGGTGCTGGGCCGGGCCCTGGCCGGCGCCCCGGACCTGCCCCGTCCCGTCTGGGAGGTGGTGCTGCTCGTGCTCCAGCCCGTGCTCGTTCTGCTGCCCGCGGCCGTGACCCCGGTGCGCGCCGCGCTGGTCGCCGTCGTGCTGGCGGCCGGGCTGTGGCTGGGCACGGGCCCGGTCGCGGAACCGTCCGGGTCGTGGCCCGGTGCCGCGCTGCTCGCGGCGGGGTCCGCGGTCCTGGTGCTGTCGCTGCTCCGGACGGGGCGGCGCGCGCTCCGGCGCTGGGCGACCGTGGAGGACGCCGCCGTGGACGATGTGCACCCCGGATCCCCGCCCGCGGGGGACGGCTCCGCGCCGGTCCGTGCGGGTGACGTCGCCGCCGCCCGCGACCGCGCCCTGCGGCGGGCCGCCCTGGCGGGAGCGGCGGCGCTCTCCCTGCTGCTCCCGGTCTGGGCGGCCGTGCCGTCCGGGCGCGCCGCCGCGGCGCTGCTCCTGGTGCTCGCCGCCCTGGGCCTGGAGCGCCTCGCCGCCGTGCTGGCGGTGCGGGTGCCGGCGCCCGGCGGCGTGGACGAGGCGGGGCGAGCCGCCCTCGTGGTGCTGGCGGCGGTGGCGGTGGGGACCGGCGCCGCCCTCGCCGGGCTCCCGGACCGCGTGCCGGACGGCGACGGAGCACGCTCGGCCGTGCTGGCGCTGGCGCTGCTCGTGGCCGGTGTCCTGCTCCTGGCGGGCTGGGTGCGGACCGTCCGGGTCCTCGTCGTCGTGCCGGCCGCGGCGGCCCTCGGGGGCACCGCGGCCTGGCTCGCGTGGTCCTGGACGGGGGGACCCGGGTCGCCCGGGGGCGGGTTGGCGGCCGTGGCCGGGGCCGGCTTCGTGTGGGCCGCCGTGCTGTGGTGGGCCCCCGCCGAGCGGATGCTGCGGCACTACGGGGCCGGCGACGAGCTGCTGCCCCGCGGGCGGGCCCCGCGGGGACGGTGGGTCAGAACAGACCGGTGACGCGCCCGTCGTCGTCGATCCCGATCCGCTCGGCGGCCGGCGAGGTGCCGAGACCCGGCATGGTGCGCATCGTCCCGCAGATCGCGTAGAGGTACCCGGCGCCCACGGCGGCCCGGACCTCCCGGACCGGCAGCCGCCACCCGGTGGGCGCGCCCCTGAGCGACGGGTCCGCGGTGGTGGACAGGTGGGTCTTGGCGACGACGACCGGCAGGCCCCCGTAGCCGAGCTCCTCGTAGGCGGCCAGCTGGCGCTCGGCGGCGGGGGCGAGCTCGACGCCGTCCGCACCGTAGACCCGGGTGGCGACCGCGGTGAGCTTGTCCCCGAGGGACTCGGTGAGCCCGTAGGTCGGGGTGTGGCCGGCCGGGTGCTCGCAGGCCGCGGCCACGGCGTCGGCGAGCTCGGCCGCCCCGGCGCCGCCGTCGGCGACCGCCGTGCACACGGCCACCTCCGCCCCCGCCGCCCGGGCGATCCGGCGGATCGCCTCGTGCTCCGAGGGGTGGTCCCCGGGGAACGCGTTGATCGCCACCACCGGGGAGACCCCGAAGGACCGGGCGATCGCCAGGTGGTGGAGCAGGTTGGCCGCCCCCGCCTCGACGTCGCCCGGGTTCTCCTGGAGCATCTCCGCCGGCAGCGCCTTGCCCGGCCGCACGGTGTAGCGCCCGGAGTGGGCCTTCAGCGCCCGGACCGTGGTCACGAGCACGGCCGCGTCCGGGGCCAGGCCGGAGACCCTGGCCTTGACGTTGACCAGCCGCTCCAGGCCCATGTCCGCGCCGAACCCGGCCTCCGTGATGACGTAGTCGGCGTGCGCCATGGCGACGTAGTCGGCGATCACGGAGGAGTTGCCGGTCGCGATGTTGCCGAAGGGCCCGGCGTGGACCAGTGCCGGGGTCGCCTCGAGGCTCTGCAGCAGGTTGGGCTGGAAGGCGTCCTGCAGCAGCACCGCCATGGAGCCGGCGGCCCGCAGGTCCTCGGCGGAGACGGGCCCGCCGTCGTGCGTGTAGCCCACCACGATCCGGCCCAGCCGGCGGCGCAGGTCGGCGAAGGAGGTGGCGAGGGACAGGATCACCATCACCTCGGAGGCGGCCGTGATGTCGAAGCCCGTCTGCCGCGGCACGCCGTCCTGGTGCTCCCCGAGGCCCACCACCACGTTGCGCAGGGCCCGGTCGTTGACGTCGAGGACCCGCCGCCACGTGATCGCGCGGACGTCCAGGCCCAGGGCGTTGCCGTGGTGGAGGTGGTTGTCGATCATCGCCGCCAGCAGGTTGTGGGCGGCCGTCACGGCGTGGAAGTCCCCGGTCAGGTGCAGGTTCAGCTTGTCCATCGGCAGCAGCTGCGCGCGTCCCGCGCCCGCGGCACCGCCCTTGATGCCGAACGTGGGGCCCATGGACGGCTGGCGCAGGGTCAGGACCGCGGAGCGCCCGGTGGCGGCCATCCCCTGGGCGAGGCCCACCGCCGTGGCCGTCTTCCCCTCGCCGAGCGGCGTGGGGGTCAGCGCCGTGACCACCACGTAGCGCACGCCCCGGGCGTGCTTGCGCCCGGCGGCCTCCTCCGGGGTGGACACCTCGTCCGGGCGGGGGTCGACCTTCGCGACGAACCGCCCGTAGGGCTCCAGGCGGTCGGCGGCGATCCCGGCGGCGGCCGCGATCTCGAGGACGGGGCGGGGCACGGCGGCCTGGGCGATCTCCAGGTCCGAGGGCGGCGGGGCGGCGGCGTGGGTCATGGGCCCAGTCTGCGGGACCCGGGGGCGGTCGGGCGAGCGCCCCGCCGCCGCGGCGCCGGTCCGGTGCCCCGCCCGGGGACGGCTCCGACGCGCTCCCGATACAGTGGAGGACGATGAAACTCCTCGAAGCCCTCTCCCCCGAGCTCGGCACGCCGGGCCACCCGTACTACCGCGGCGACTTCGCGACCAACGCGCTGTCGGGCGACGAGGTCTACGAGGGGTTCCTCGGCTGGATCGCCTCCCGGGACATGGAGCTCTACCCGGCGCAGGACGAGGCCGTGCTCGAGTTCGCGAGCGGGTCCAACGTGATCCTCGCGACCCCGACCGGCTCCGGGAAGTCCACCGTGGCCGTCGCCGCGCACTTCGCCGGCCTCGCCGCCGGGCAGCGCTCGTACTACACCGCCCCGATCAAGGCCCTGGTCTCCGAGAAGTTCTTCTCGCTCGTGGAGATCTTCGGGGCGGAGAACGTCGGCATGGTCACCGGCGACTCCGCGGTCAACGCCGACGCCCCGATCGTCTGCTGCACCGCCGAGATCCTCGCCAACGTCGCCCTGCGGGAGGGCCGGGACGCGGACGTGGGGCCCGTGGTGATGGACGAGTTCCACTTCTACTCCGACCCCCAGCGCGGCTGGGCGTGGCAGGTGCCGCTGCTGCAGCTGCCCCAGGCGCAGTTCCTGCTCATGAGCGCCACGCTCGGGGACGTCTCCCGCTTCGAGGAGGGGATCACGGAGCTCACCGGACGCCCGACCACCACGGTCTCCTCCGCGGAGCGGCCCATCCCGCTGCACTACTACTGGTCCGAGGACCCCATCCACGAGGCCCTCGAGGAGCTGCTCGGCACCAACCAGGCGCCGGTCTACGTGGTGCACTTCTCCCAGCTGCAGGCCATGGACCAGGCGCAGAACCTGATGTCCGTCAACGTGCTCACCAAGGAGGAGAAGGAGCGCATCGGCGAGCTGATCGCCGGGTTCCGCTTCGCCGCCGGCTTCGGCAAGACCCTCAACCGCCTGGTCCGCCACGGCATCGGGGTCCACCACGCCGGGATGCTGCCCAAGTACCGCCGGCTCGTGGAGCAGCTCGCCCAGACCGGGCTGCTGAAGGTCATCTGCGGCACCGACACCCTGGGCGTGGGCATCAACGTGCCCATCCGCACCGTGGTCATCACCGCCCTGTCCAAGTACGACGGCGAGCGCACCCGCCGGCTCAACGCCCGCGAGTTCCACCAGATCGCCGGCCGCGCCGGGCGGGCCGGCTACGACACCGCGGGCACCGTGGTGGTCCAGGCGCCCGAGCACGTGATCGAGAACAACAAGGCCATGAAGAAGGCCCACGCCAAGTTCGGCGACGACCAGAAGAAGCTGCGCCAGGTGGTGCGGAAGAAGCCGCCGCAGGGCTTCGTGTCCTGGGGGAAGCCGACGTTCGAGACCCTGGTCGCCGCCGAGCCGGAACCGCTGACCTCGTCCTTCACGGTCACCCACTCGATGCTGCTGAACCTCCTGCAGCGCCCCGGGGACCCGGTGCTGGCGGCGTGGCACCTGCTGACCCACAACCACGAGACGCGCCAGCGCCAGCGCGCCCTGCTCCGGCAGGCCATCGGCATCCTCAAGGAGCTGCGCGCCGCCGGCGTCGTGGAGAAGCTGGACACCCCCGACGAGGAGGGCCGCACCTGGCGGCTGACCGTGGAGCTGCAGGAGAACTTCGCGCTCAACCAGCCGCTGTCCCCCTTCGCCCTCGCGGCCCTGACCCTGCTGGACCGGGAGGACCCCGGCTACGCCCTGGACGTCGTCTCCGTCATCGAGGCGACCCTCGAGAAGCCGCGCCAGGTGCTCAACATGCAGGAGAAGAAGGCCCGCGGGGAGGCCGTGGCGTCGATGAAGGCGGAGGGCCTCGACTACGACGAGCGGATGAAGGAGCTCGAGGACGTCAGCTACGCCAGGCCGCTCGAGGAGCTGCTGACCCAGGCCTTCGAGACCTACCGCTCCGGCGCCCCGTGGGTGGCGCAGTTCGAGCTGACGCCGAAGTCCGTGGTGCGGGACATGTACGAGCGGGCCATGACGTTCGGCGACTACGTGCAGTTCTACGGCCTGGCCCGCTCCGAGGGCATCCTGCTGCGCTACCTCTCCGACGCCTACAAGGCGCTGCGCCAGACGGTGCCGCACGAGCTGCTCCGGGAGGACCTGGAGGACCTCGTCGAGTGGCTGGGCGAGCTCATCCGGCAGACCGACAACTCGCTGCTCGACGAGTGGGAGAAGCTCGCCGCCGGCGAGGAGTCCCCCATGGGCACCTCGGCCGACTCGCTCGAGGAGCTCATCGACGAGCAGCCCCCCGCGATCACCTCCAATCCCCGCGCGTTCCGGGTCATGGTCCGCAACGCCCTGTTCCAGCGCGTCGAGCTGTTCGCCGACGAGAAGGACAAGGTCCTGGGCGCCCTCGACGGCGAGCACGGCTGGGACCGGGACCGGTGGGCCGACGCCATGGACGCGTACTTCGCCGAGCACGAGGACATCTACACGGACCCCCAGTCCCGGGGGCCGGGGCTGGTGCGGATCGACGAGCAGCCCGAGGGCCTGCCCGGCTGCTGGACCGTGCTGCAGGTCTTCGACGACCCGGACGGCCACCACGACTGGGGCATCAACGCCCGCATCGACCTGCGCGCCTCGGACGAGGACGGCTTCCCGGCCGTGGTCGTGGACAACGTGGGGCCCGTCACCGACACGGGACGCTGAGGAGTCCCCGCACCGACGACGACGGAGCCCCCGGCGCGCACCTGCTCGGTGCGCACCGGGGGCTCCGGTTCCCGGGGCGCACCGCCCCGGGAACGGGTCGTCACCCGGCGGAGCTGCTGCCGCTGCGGGGGTCGTGGCCCGGGGTGGTGGTGCCGGTCGCGTCCTGCGTCTCGACGTGGGCACCGGAGAGCGCCTCGGCCTCCGGCGCGGGCACGGCCTCCGGCTCGGGGCCCACACCGGTGCGCTCGAACTCGCTGTGCTTGCCGCGGGCACGGTCCAGCAGGTCGTGGAACTGCTTCTCGGACTCGAGCAGCTCCTGGCGGTGCTTGTCGGAGATCTTCGGCATCTGCCGCTGGTAGCGGGCGGCCTTGTCGGCCAGCTTCCGGCGCTCCGCGGCGGGGGCGTCCTGCGGCAGGGTCACGTACTTCTCGGCCACAGTCTGCAGGCCGTTGAGCACGCGCAGGGCCCGGCCCTTGGGGCTGAAGAGGGAGGCCAGCACGGTGACGACCAGCACGCCCACGATGACGGTCAGCGAGAGGGTGATGCCGACCTCGACGACCTCCACGTGCTCGCCGTTGTTGATGAAGCCCAGGTTGTTCTCGTGCAGCGCGTGCAGGATGAGCTTCACGCCGATGAAGCCCAGGATGATCGCCAGGCCCCAGGAGAGGTAGATGAGCCGGTCCAGGAGACCGTCGATGAGGAAGTACAGCTGGCGCAGGCCCATCAGCGAGAACGCCACGGCGGTGAACACCAGGTAGGTCTGCTGGGTCAGGCCGAAGATCGCCGGGATCGAGTCCAGGGCGAAGAGGACGTCGGTGCCGCCGATCGCGACCATCACGAGCAGCATCGGCGTCATGACCTTCTTGCCGTTCTCGATCGTGAACAGCTTGTCGCCGTCGTACTCGTCCGAGGTGTGCATGAAGCGCTTGGCCGTGCGGATGATGAAGTTGTCCGCCTCGTCGTGCTGGGAGTCCGAGAGCTCGCCCTTGATCAGGGAGCCGGCGGTCAGCAGGAGGATGAGGCCGAAGAGGTAGAAGACCCAGGCGAACTGGTTGATCAGCGTGGCGCCCACGAAGATCAGCGCGGTGCGGGCGATCAGGGCGAAGGTGATGCCGAAGAGCAGGACCTTCTGCTGGTCCTCACGGGGGACCTTGAAGGACGCGATGATGATGAGGAAGACGAAGAGGTTGTCGACCGAGAGCGCCTTCTCGGTGATGTAGCCGGCGTAGTACTCCCCGGCGTACACCCCGCCCCACTCGATGAGGACGAACAGGCCGAAGAGCAGGGCGATGCCCACGTAGATGGCGGACCAGATCGCGGCTTCCTTCAGCTGCGGTTCGTGGGCCTTGCGCACGTGGAACACGTAGTCGAAGAGCAGCAGGCCGACGATGGCCGCGATCGTGACGATCCAGACGGTGAGTGAGACTTCCATGGTTCTGCTTTCGGGGTCGAGTACGGGACAGCCGTAAGTCTCTCCGCCGGCCGCGCGGGACCGTTCCGGTCCGCGTGCTGGGCTCGACCGCTGCGTCCGGCCGGGCTGAGGCACCCGACGTGCTGACGTCCACAACGCTGAGGGATACTCCCCTAGGCTGAGCACAGTCTATACGCGCCCTGCACCCCTCCTGTGCACGGTGGTCCACGGGGACACGGGGTCGCGGCCCCGGTGCGTCCCGCCCGGCGGTCCCCGGGCTCAGGCGTGCCCGGCCTGCTGCATCTGCCGCAGCTCCTTCTTCAGGTCGGCGAGCTCGTCCCGGATCCGGCCGGCCAGCTCGAACTGCAGCTCGGCGGCGGCGGCCTGCATCTGCTCCGTCATCTGCGCGATGAGGTCCGAGAGGTCCTCGGCCGGAGCCGCGGCGAACCCGTCCCGGCGCAGCTTGTCGGCCGCGGCCGCGGCGGCGTCCGGCCCGCCCCGGCCCCCGGTCGGCGCGGTCTTCTTGCCGGCGGACGCGCGCTGCGCGAGCAGCTCCCGGGTGTCCTCCTCCTCGCGCTGGAGCTGGTCGGTGATGTCCGCGATCTTCTTCCGCAGGGGCTGCGGGTCGATCCCGTGCTCCGTGTTGTAGGCGACCTGGATCTCCCGGCGCCGGTTCGTCTCGTCGATCGCTGTGGCCATCGAGGCGGTGATCCGGTCGGCGTACATGTGCACCTGGCCGGAGACGTTGCGGGCGGCACGGCCGATGGTCTGGATGAGGGACGTCGTGGAGCGCAGGAAGCCCTCCTTGTCGGCGTCCAGGATCGCCACGAGGGACACCTCGGGCAGGTCCAGGCCCTCGCGGAGCAGGTTGATGCCCACGAGCACGTCGAACGCGCCCATCCGCAGCTCCCGCAGCAGCTCCACCCGGCGCAGCGTGTCGACGTCGGAGTGCAGGTACTGGACCTTCACCCCGTGCTCCATGAGGTACTCGGTGAGGTCCTCGGCCATGCGCTTGGTGAGCGTCGTGACGAGGACCCGCTCGTCCCGCTCGACCCGCACGTTGATCTCGTCCAGCAGGTCGTCGATCTGTCCCTTGGTGGGCTTGACGATCACCTCGGGGTCCACCAGGCCGGTGGGGCGGATGATCTGCTCCACGTAGCCGTCCGCCTGGGAGAGCTCGTACTTGCCGGGCGTGGCGGAGAGGTAGACGGTCTGGCCGATGCGCCCGAGGAACTCGTCCCACTTCAGCGGGCGGTTGTCCATCGCCGAGGGCAGCCGGAAGCCGTGCTCCACGAGGGTGCGCTTGCGGGACATGTCGCCCTCGTACATGCCGCCGATCTGCGGGATGGTCACGTGGGACTCGTCGACCACCAGCAGGAAGTCGTCGGGGAAGTAGTCGATGAGGCAGTGCGGGGCGGACCCGCGGGGGCGGCCGTCGATGTGCAGCGAGTAGTTCTCGATGCCGTTGCAGTAGCCCATCTGCTCCATCATCTCGAGGTCGTACGTGGTGCGCATGCGCAGCCGCTGGGCCTCGACGAGCTTGTTCTGGGACTCCAGCTCCTGCAGCCGCGCGGCGAGCTCGTCCTCGACGGCCTTCACCGCCCGGGCCATCCGGTCCGCGCCGGCCACGTAGTGGGAGGCCGGGAACACGTACATCTCCTCCTCGTCCCGGATGATCTCCCCGGTCAGCGGGTGGAGGGTGTAGATGGACTCGATCTCGTCGCCGAAGAACTCCACGCGCACCGCGTGCTCCTCGTACATCGGGATGATCTCCACGGTGTCCCCGCGCACCCGGAAGGTGCCGCGGTGGAAGTCGACGTCGTTGCGCGCGTACTGCATGTTCACGAACCGGCGCAGCAGCTCGTCGCGGTCCATCTCCTGCCCCCGGCGCAGGGTGACCATCTGCTCGACGTACTCCTCGGGGGTGCCCAGGCCGTAGATGCAGGACACGGTGGCGACCACGACGACGTCGCGCCGGGTGAGCAGGGCGTTGGTCGCGGAGTGCCGCAGCCGCTCGACCTCCTCGTTGACCGAGGAGTCCTTCTCGATGAAGGTGTCGGTCTGCGGGACGTAGGCCTCCGGCTGGTAGTAGTCGTAGTAGGACACGAAGTACTCGACCGCGTTGTTGGGCAGCAGCTCCCGGAGCTCGTTCGCCAGCTGCGCGGCGAGCGTCTTGTTCTGCACCATGACGAGGGTGGGGCGCTGGACGCGCTCGATCAGCCAGGCCGCCGTCGCGGACTTGCCGGTGCCGGTGGCGCCGAGCAGGACGACGTCCTTCTCCCCCGCCCCGATCCTCGTGGCGAGCTCCTCGATGGCCCTGGGCTGGTCGCCCGCCGGCACGTAGTCGGAGATGACCTCGAAGGGGGCGACGACACGGTTGATCTTCTGCGCGAGGCTCATGCCACCAGGCTACGCGCCGCCCCGGACACGGGACCCCGGTTCCTCCGGAGGCGATCGGCCGGGACCGGGACGCCGTAGGCTCGTCCGACAGACGCCTCCGAGAGGTCCCGCCGCGCCGGCGGGCCGGGCGTGCGAGCAGGAGGACAGCGTGACCGACGAGCGAGGGCGGACCGGCAGCCACCAGGAGCGGTTCGTGGGCGAGCAGGACCTCACGACCTGGCGGACCCGTCTGGGACGGTTCCTGGTGCGGTGCGCCCGGTGGCTGGCCCGGCGGCTCGGGCCCCACGCGGCGCTCCTCGTCCCGCTCGTGGTCGGCCTGGGCATCGTGGTGGCCATGACGGTCGCCTCGGCGGAGGTCTACGAGTCCGTCATGGACCAGGACGACGCCGCCGCGCTGGACCAGCCCCTGCTGGACGCGGCGATGTCGGTGCGCTCACCGGCGCTCGACGCGCTCGTGACGGCGTACACCCACGTGGGCGGGGTGGTCTGGATGCCGGTCCTGACGGTCGCCGCCATGCTGGCGCTCGCGGCCGCCCGGCGGTCCTGGACCCCGGTCGTGCTGATCACGGTGGCCGCGGCCGGGTCCCTGCTGATGACCGTGGCGGGCAAGCCCCTCATCGGCCGGGCCCGGCCGGACCTCGAGGACGCCGTCCCGCCCTACGAGTACTCGGCGTCGTTCCCGAGCGGCCACTCCCTGAACGCGTTCGTCGTCGCCGGCATCGTGGCCTACCTGCTGGTGCTGCGGCAGCGCGCCCGCCTGATCCGGGTCCTGACGATCGCCGCCGCGGCGGCCTTCGCGCTCAGCATGGCGCTGAGCCGGGTGTACCTGGGCCACCACTGGTTCACCGACGTGCTCGTCTCCCAGACCCTCGGGGCGGCGTGGCTGGCGCTGGTCATCACGGCGCACCGGCTGCACCTCACGGTCCGGCACCGCGGCGGCGACGGCGCGCGCCCCTGACCGGGGGCGCGGTGCACCGGCGCGGTCACATCCGCTGGTACCGGGACCGCACCACCATGAACACCCCGTAGCAGATCAGCCCCAGCGCCACGGCCCCGAGGATCCACGTCCCGAAGGGCTGCTCCTGGAGGGACTTCAGCGCGCCGTCCAGGCCGGTCGCCTCCTCGGGGTCGTGCTGGATCGTGGCCACGACGAAGAGCACGCCGAGCACGCCCAGGGCGACGCCCTTCGCCGCGTAGCCGACCACCCCCAGCCACACCACGGCCGCACCGGCCGTGCCGGGCGGCAGGCTCGTCAGGTTCTCCTCGAAGGACCGCGTCAGGCCCCGGTGCACGAGGAAGACGCCGGCGACGACGAGGCCTGCGCCCACCGCGATCAGGAGCACCATGCCGGCCGGGTGGGCCATGAGCCGTGCGCTGATCGACTGCGTGGACTCGCTGCTGTCGCTCGTTCCGCCGAGCGCGTAGGTGCCGAACACGAACCCGATCGCGCCGTAGACGACCGCCTTGCCGCCCATCTCGACGCGGTGCTTGAGCCGCTCCCGGTCCGAGCGCTGCGTCGCGCCGAAGAAGATCTCACTGAACAGGAAGACGGCGAGCGCGGCGCAGCCGAGGAAGCACACCCACAGCAGGACCGTGCCGCCCGGGCTGCCGGCGAGCGCGGCGACGGCCCCCGACTGGTCCGCCGAGCCGGACCCGCCACGGGCCACGCGCAGTGCGATGACCCCGATCATCAGGTGCAGCAGACCCGCCGCGACGTAGCCGGCCCGCGCCGCGAGGACGAACCCGCGGGAGTCCGTCGCGTCGTCCGCGGCGTCGGCCGCCCTCGCGGCCTGCCGGTCGACCTCGCCCATGGTTCCTCCTGTGCTGTGCACCTCCATGGTGCGCCGCCGCGGCGTGGGTGTCCACGACGCCGTTCGGCCGACACCGCCTACTGTTCGAAGGCCGCGTCGAACGCGGCGCCGGAGGGCGCGAAGTCGAAGCCCTTGAGGAAGGCGAGCGCCTCGGGGGCCCCCCGGAGGCGGTCCATGCCGGCGTCCTCCCACTCCACGGAGACGGGCCCGTCGTAGCCGATGGCGGTGAGGGCGCGGAAGCTGTCCTCCCAGGGCACGTCCCCGCGGCCGGTCGAGACGAAGTCCCAGCCCCGGCGGGGATCGCCCCAGGGCAGGTGCGAGGACAGGACGCCGTTGCGACCACCGCCCGTCCGCATCCTCGTGTCCTTGCAGTCCACGTGGTAGATCCGCTCCGCGAAGTCGGAGATGAACGCCACCGGGTCGATCTGCTGCCACAGGAAGTGGCTCGGGTCCCAGTTCAGCCCGAAGGCCTCGCGGTGGCCGACGGCCTCCAGCGCCCGGTGCGTCGACCAGTAGTCGTAGGCGATCTCGGAGGGGTGCACCTCGTGGGCGAAGCGGACCCCGCACTCGTCGAACACGTCCAGGATGGGGTTCCACCGGTCCGCGAAGTCCTGGTAGCCGGCGTCGATCACCTCCCGGGGGACCGGGGGGAACATCGCCACGTACTGCCAGATGGACGACCCGGTGAAGCCGACCACGGTGTCCACCCCCAGCTTCTGCGCCAGCCGCGCCGTCAGCTGCATCTCCTCGGCGGCGCGGGTGCGCACGCCTTCCGGATCGCCGTCGCCCCAGACCCGGGGGCCCACGATGGCCCGGTGCCGGAAGTCGATCGGGTCGTCGCAGACGGCCTGGCCCTTGAGGTGGTTGGAGATCGCCCAGACCCCGAGCCCGTGGCGGGCGAGGATGTCGAGCCGGTCCTGGACGTAGGCGTCGTCGTCCCACCGCCAGGCGTCGAGGTGCTCGCCGGAGACGGCGATCTCCAGGCCGTCGTAGCCCCACCCGGCCGCGAGCTCCGCGACCTCCTCGAGGGGGAGATCGGCCCACTGGCCGGTGAACAGCGTGTAGCGGCGTCCCATGAGAGTCCTTCGGGTCGGGAGAGCTGGTGGTCGGTCGGTCGTGCGGCGGGCCGGGAGGAGGTGCGGGGCCGGCGGGCGGGTCAGCGGGCTCGGCGGGATGTCACAGGGCGACGGCGGCGCCGGACCGCGCCGCGCTCTGCGTCACGGCGTGCAGCACGCGCTGGACCGCGAGCCCGTCCTGGAAGTCCGGGGCGGCCGGGGTCCCCGTGTCGATGGCGCGCAGGAAGTCGGCGGCCTGGCTGGTGAACGTGTGGTCCCAGCCGAGGACGTGCCCGGCCGGCCACCACGCCCCCACGTACGGGTGGGACTCCTCGGTGACGAGGACCCGGCTCCAGCCCCGGACGTCCTCCGGGAGCGTCGCGTCGAAGAACCGGATCTCGTTCAGCCGCTCCAGGTCGAAGCGCAGCCCGCCGAGCGATCCGTACACCTCGATCTCGAAGGCGTTCTTGCGCCCGGTGGCGCAGCGGGTGACCTCCAGGCTGACCACCGCCCCGGAGGCGGTGCGCAGCGTGGCCCAGGCGGCGTCGTCGACGGTCACGCTCTCCGGGCCGTCGGCGCCCTCCCGGGTCGGGACGAACGTGCCGACCGTCCCGGAGACGGACGTGACGGGCGAGTCCAGGAGGAAGCGCACCTGGTCCACGGCGTGCGACGCCAGGTCGCCGAGCGCCCCGGACCCGGCGGTCTCCCGGCGGAGCCGCCAGGACATGGGCGCGTGCTCGTCGGCGAGCCAGTCCTGCAGATAGCTCACCCGGGCCTGCCGGACCTCGCCCACCCGGCCCTCGGCGATCATCGTGCGGGCCAGTGCCAGGGCCGGCACCCTGCGGTAGTTGAAGCCCACCATGGTCCGGACGCCGCGGGTGCGGGCGTCGGCGGCGGCCGCCACCATCCGCTCCGCCTCGGCCACCGTGTTGGCCAGCGGCTTCTCCACCAGCACGTGCTTGCCCGCCTCCAGGGCGGCCACGGCCATCTCGGCGTGCAGGTGGCCGGGGGTGCAGATGTCGACGAGGTGGATGTCGGGGCGCTCCAGGACCGAGCGCCAGTCGGTGCTGCTCCCCTCCCACCCGTACTGCCGTGCCGACTCGGCGACGTGCCCGGCGTCCCGGCCCACGAGGACCTTCTGCGCCACGCGCGGCACGGGGTAGAACGCGTTGACGTTGCGCCACGCGTTGGAGTGGGCCTTGCCCATGAAGGAGTGGCCGAGCACGGCGACGCCCAGGGCTCCGGTGGCGGGCCCGCGGTCGCCGGTGGGGTCGGGCACGGGGGTGGTCATGGCTGTCCTCCTCGGCGCGGGGCGCCGGCCGAGCGCAGGAACGCCAGGCCGTCCTCCGCGAGCTGGTCCTGGGTGGGCGCCAGGGGCCGCCAGATCGAGGCGGCGGTGGCGATGCTGGCGTTGCGGGCGGTGAAGCTCTCGATGTTGAGGGCGCCGGTGTAGCCGACGGCGTCCAGGGCCTCGAAGATGCCGGTCCAGTCCGTCTGGTCCCCGCCGGGGGCTCCCCGGTCGTTGCCGCAGACCTGGACGTGCACGAGGTGCTCGCCGGCCGCGCGGACGGCGTCGGCGGAGGAGCGCTCCTCGATGTTCAGGTGGTAGGTGTCCAGGGCCAGGCCGACGCCGCGGCCGAGCAGCGGGCCGAGGGCGTCGAGGGCCTGCGCGGTGGTGTTGAGCAGGGAGGTCTCGTAGCGGTTGAGCGGCTCGATGCCGAGGACCACGCCGGCGGCCTCGGCCTCGGCGGCGAGCGGGGCCAGGTTGCGGCGCAGCTGCTCGTACGTCCGTTCCCGCTCCGCGGCGTCCATCCGCCACACCCGGCCCGTGTGCGCGTAGAAGGGTCCGCACACGGCCGGTGCCCCGACGTCGTGGGCGAGCTGGATGCACGCACTGAGGTAGTGCTGGGTCCGGGCGATCACGGCGTCGTCGGCGAGGACGAGCTCGCGGCCGGGGGCCATGGCGCCCACGATCCAGGGCCGGAGCCCGGCGAGCGCGTCCCGCACCGTCCCGGCCGAGAAGTCGCCGATGTTCTCCAGCGGCAGCTCCACGGCGTCGAACCCCATGGCCGCGATCCTCGCCAGCAGCGGGGGCAGGTTCGCGTCGGTGAGCGGGGACTCCCACACCCAGGTGTTGACGCCGATCACGCGCTGCATGGGCCTGCTTCCTCTCGGGTACGGCGGGGAGTTCTCCGGGGACGATGTGGGGCGGGCGTCGGCCGTGACGCCACCGGGGTGGCGCAGGGCCGGGGTGGTGCCGGGCCCCG